>JBATAV010000627.1:0-12521 GCA_049662025.1 Paracoccaceae bacterium
CCGCCCGGTCCAGCGGATGTCCCGATAGCCGTTGTCGCGGGTCAGCACCCGGTCGCCCGGCCGCAAGGCTTCGACCCGCACCTCGCCGCGATCGGTGGCGATCAGCGCGCCGGGGGTGAAGCAGGGGACGATCACGTTCTCGATGTTCGAGAAGGTCAGCGTGCCGACCACCGCGCCCAGACCGTCAAGGAATTCGACGGTGCCGTTTTCGGGGTTCAACCCGTCATAGATGACGTTGACCGCCCCGCCATAGCCGCGCAGGTCCAACGTGTCATAGTCGTCGCCACCTTCGCCGCCATCGACCGTATCGCCGATACCGCCGAAGATCACGTCCCGGTCGTAGTCGCCCAGCAGCAGGTCGTTGCCGTCGCCACCGATCAGGGTGTCATTGCCGCCGTTGCCGAACAACGTATCGTCGCCCGCGCCGCCAAGCAGCCGATCATTGCCGTCGTCGCCGTCCAGGGAATCATCGCCGTCATCGCCCCAAAGGGTATCGTCGCCGGTGCCACCAAAGACCGTGTCATTGCCGGTGCCGCCATGGACGGCATCATTGCCGTCGTCGGCCTCGACGTAATCCGCGCCCTCGTCGCCATGGATCGTGTCATCGCCATCGCCGCCGGCAAACTGGTCATTGCCGTCGCCGCCAAAAAGCGTGTCATTGCCCGCGCCGCCCGACAGGGTGTCGACTCCTGCACCGCCGACCAGCACGTCGTCGCCGTCGTCGCCCGCCAGAAAATCGTTGCCATCGCCGCCTTCAAGACTGTCGTCGCCGGTGCCGCCGCGCAGGGAGTCATCGCCCGCCCCGCCCTGAAGCAGGTCGTTGTCGGCCCCGCCGAGGAGGGTGTCGTTGCCGGTGCCGCCGTCAAGCGTATCGTCGCCCGCATCCCCCAGCAGGCGGTCATCGTCGGCGCCGCCGTAAAGCAGGTCATTGCCGTCGCCGCCGTCGATGGAGTCGTTGCCCGCCCCGCCAAGGACCGTGTCGTTGCCATCGCCTGCAGCGACACTGTCGTTGCCGCCGTAGGCCTCGATCAGGTCGTCATTGGTGCCGGTGGCATTGTCGGCGGCGTCGACCCGGTCGCCCTCGGGGTCGCCAAGGTAGCCCGCGTCGATGGTGTCATCGCCGCCGGTGCCCTCGACGATGTAGTCGGGGGCAATCGGGATGCCCATGGCGGCCAGCGCCTCGGGGCTGTTGATGGTGGCGGCCAGCACGCCGACCAGGGTCAGCGTCTCGCCATTGGGGAAGGTCAGGATGGCGTCGCCGGTGCCGTCGCCGTTGGTATCGGTCACCGTCACGTCGGCGGTGTTGACCGGCTGGCCGCCCAAGTCGTGCAGGGATGAGACATCCAGCAGGTCCTGGCCGGTGAAGGTGCCGTCGCCGTTGTCGATCGGGGCTTCAAAGCCGTCGACGCGGTCAGCGCCCGATCCGTCGCCCAGCGTCAGCGTGTCGGTGCCCGCGCCGAGGATGATGGTTTCGATTTCCGCAAAGCTGGCGGTAGAGGTGCCGTCGGTGACGCTGCCCACCTCGGGGTTGGACGCGGTCAGGTCGATGGTCAGGTCTGAGGTGACGCCCGACAGGTCCAGCCGGTCGGCGTCATTTCCCGCCTCGCCGCCGAGGATGGTGTCGTTGCCGAATCCGTCGTCCAGCACAAAGCTGTCGGCATCCGCGCCGCCCTGCATCAGATCGGCGCCGTCGCCGCCTTCCAGCGTGTCGTCGCCGGTGCCGCCCGACAGGGTGTCGTCGCCCGTAGCACCGCGCAGCAGGTCGTCGCCGTCGCCACCGTCGATCAGGTCATTGCCGCCGCCGCCGTGCAGCGCGTCATTGCCCGCCTCGCCGTATAGGCTGTCGTTGCCGGCGTCGCCGTCGATCTGGTCATTGCCATCGCCGCCGTAAAGCTGATCGTTGCCGGTGCCGCCGCCGACGGTATCATCGCCGGTGCCCGCATAGACGGTATCATCGCCCGCCCCGGCCTGAACGGTATCGTTGCCGCCATAGGCCTCGATCAGGTCATCGTTGGTGGCGGTGGCATTGTCGGCGGCATCGACGCGGTCGCCTTCGGGGTCGCCCAGATAGGCGCCGTCGATGAGGTCATCGCCGCCGGTGCCCTCGACGATGTAGTCAAGGCTGATGCCCGGCACCCCGATCGATTGCAGCCAGGCGTCGATGTTGCCGACCGGGGGGGTAACGCCGGTCAGCGTGACCGAGGTGCCATCGGGAAAGGTCAGGATCGCGTCGCCGGTTCCGTTGCCGTTGGTATCGGTGACCACGACGTCGGCCACGTTGACCGGCTGGCCGCCGCCATCGAGCAGGGACGAGACATCCAGCAGGTCCTGGCCGGTGAAGGTGCCGTCGCCGTTGTCGGTGGGCGCCTCAAAGCCCGCCAGCGTGTCGTGGCCGTCACCGTTGCCGTAGACGGCCACATCGACCGCGCCATCGCCCGCGCCCAGATCGAACCGGTCGTCGCCCGCGCCGCCGTCAACGGTATCGGCGCCGTTGCCGGTATGGACGTTGTCATTGCCGGACGATCCGATGACGCTGTCATTGCCCGCGCCGAGGAAGATGGTCTCGATCTCCTGGAACGACATCGTGTCGCCGCCAACGAAGAGGCGGCCATCTTCGGGGTCGCCGGGGGTGCCGAGCGACAGATCCAGCACGCTGTCCTGGGTGACCGTGCTGGCGTCCAGCGTGTCGCCAAGGGTCTCGCCGGTTTCGCCGCCGATGATGCTGTCACTGCCGGGGGTGTCGTCGATGCGGAACACATCGTCGCCGCCCTGCCCGTCCATCTGGTCGTCGCCCGCGCCGCCCACCAGCAGGTCATTGCCGTCGCCGCCGTCGATCAGGTCGTTGCCCGCCTCGCCCAGCAGCGTGTCGTTGCCGCTGCCGCCATAGACGCTGTCATCGCCGGTTCCGGCAAAGACGGAATCGTTACCCTCGCCCGCGACGATGGAATCGTTGCCGCCGTAAGCCTCGATCACGTCATCATCGGTGCCTGCGGCATTGTCGGCGGCATCGACCCGGTCACCCTCGGGGTCGCCAAGGTAGCCTGCGTCGATCACGTCGTCACCTGCGGTGCCTTCGACGATCTCGTCCAGCGGGCCGGTCAGGATGCCATCGACATAGAGGTTCTCGATGTTGAAGAACTGCAGTGTGCCGCCATCGGTGAAGGTGACGGTGCCGTTCTCGCGGTTGCCGGGATCGAAGCTGACCGACAGCACGCTGGTAACGTAGAGCGTGTCGTCGTCGGTGCCGGTGGTGACGGTCTCGTAGCCGTCAACGTAATCGCCCGCGCCGCCATAGAAGGTGTCGGCGTCTTCCTCGCCCAGCATGGTGTCGTTGCCGGCCCCGCCATAGAGGGTGTCGGCGCCGTTCGAGCCCTGCATGTAATCGTCGCCGTCGTCGCCGTAGACCACGTCGTTTTCGCCCGAGCCGGTGATGGTGTCGTTGCCCGCGCCGCCATAGACGGTGTCGTCGCCATAGCCGCCGTAGATGTAGTCGTCACCATCGCCGCCATAGACATGGTCGACGCCCGCGCCGCCGTAGACGGAATCGTTCCCGGCGCCGCCATAGACGTAGTCGTTGCCGGCATCGCCGCGCAGGAAATCGTCGCCGTCACCGCCTTCGACGGTGTCGTTGCCCTCGTCGCCCTGGGCATAGTCGTTGCCCACGCCGGTCTGCACCAGATCGTCGCCCAGGCCACCATAGGCGCGGTCATCGCCGAGGCCTGACTGGATGGTGTCGTTGCCCTCGACCGCGTAGATCTCGTCATCGTTCGAGCCGGGGTTGGACAGGATGGCGTCATTGTTGTCGATCACGTCGCCATTGGCGTCGATATAGCCCGCACCGATCAGATCATCGCCACTGGTGCCCCAGATCAGCCCGTCGGGGGTGGAGCCTGCCTCGTGAATGGTCTCGATGCCGGTGAAGGTGACGGTGCCGCCGCCTTGCAGGGTGATGGTGCCGCTTTCATTGTCGGCGCCGTAGGTGATGGACTGGATGCCATCGACCACCAGCGTGTCGAAATCATCGCCGGTCTCGCCGCCGTCGATCACATCGCCCGCACCGGCGTAGAAAGTGTCGCGGTCGGCCCCGCCCGAAAGGGTGTCGTCGCCCGCGCCGCCGGTGATGGTGTCGTTGCCGTCCTCGCCCGAGACGCTGTCGTTGCCGTCGCCCGCATCGATGCTGTCATTGCCCGCCCCGGCCTGAATCACGTCGTTCAGGCCATCGGCGCCGTCGATGATGTCGCCCTGGGCATCGACATAGTCGGGAGTCATCGTGTCATCGCCGGCGGTGCCCTGAACGATGCCGTCGGTCAGAACCGTGGGCACGCCATCGACGATCAGCTGTTCGATGTTCTGGAAGGTCAGGGTGGAGCCGTCGTTGAAATAGACGGTGCCCGCTTCGTCGTTGCCGCCGCCATAGGTGACCGAGGCCACGTCGTTGACGATCAGCGTGTCGAAATCGTCGCCGGCCTCGCCGCCGTCGACCACGTCGCCCGCGCCGCCGATGAAGGTGTCGCGGTCGGCCCCGCCCGACAGCGTGTCGTCACCTGCGCCGCCATCAAGGCTGTCGTTGCCCGCATCGCCCGAAAGCTGGTCGTTGCCCGAGCCGCCATAGAGAAGGTCGTTGCCGTCGCCGCCCGACAGGCTGTCGTCGCCATCTGCAAGCACTTCCCAGGCCGGGGTGGTGTCGACCGACAGCTCATAGAGCACGCCGTCGCCGGTGCCGCCGGGGGCAAGGTCCTGCACCGTCAGGCTGGTCAGCGGGCCGAAAATGGTCAGCGTGGCCGGAAGGAACGGGCCCGGCGCATCGCTGCCCGAGGCAAGGTTGCCCGAGGCGTCGATGTAATAGGGTGTGATGCCGGCATCGAACTGCACCAGGCCCATGCCAATGGCATCGTTCAGGTTCAAGGTGACGCCGTCGATGGTGAAGACCAGAGTTTCGGCGGTGTTCAGCCCGATGATGCGCAGCTGGATGCTGCCGACTTCGGTGCTGAAGGTGTGGATATGGCTTTCGCCGGTCGCCGCACCATCGCCGATCAGATAGCCTGACAGCGTTTCGGTGCCGCCCAGACCATCCAGAACCGTGTCCGAGGCGGTGGCGACGCTGTCGAGGTCAGACGCGGCGGTGAAGCTGAAATCAGGGTTGCCGCCGGTGCCGGTAACGGTGCCGGTGCTGCCCGAGACGGCGGTGTATTCGGCCGGGGCGCCGTTCAGGATCTGCTGGTCGCTGCCGCCGGTCAGGGTGTCATCGCCTGCCCCGCCAATCAGGGTATCGGCGCCAAGGCCACCATCGACGCTGTCATTGCCGCCGCCTGCATCAAGGCTGTCATCCCCGCCGCCGCCGGAAAGCGTGTCATCCGCGGCGCCGGTCTGGATGGTGTCATCGCCTTCGCCGCCATCGGCCAGGGTGGCGCCCTCAAGGTCGGTCAGCAGGTCGTTGCCCTCGCCGCCTTCAAGGGTATCCAGCCCCTGCCCGCCAAGGATAATGTCATCGCCGCCGCCGCCCATCAGGCTGTCGTCGCCGCTGCCGCCGTCGATGCTGTCGGCATCCGCGGCGCCGTCGATGGTATCGGCGCCGCTGCCGCCTGAAAGGGTGTCGTTGCCTTCGCCGCCCAGCAGGCTGTCGTCGCCATCATCACCGGTGACCGCGTCATTGCCGGTGCCTGCGTCGACGGTGTCGTTGCCGCTGCCGCCTGACACCAGATCATCGCCCCAACCGGTGCTGACCAGATCGTCGCCCGCCCCGCCGTCGACGGTATCGTCATCGGCCAGATAGGCCGTGGGCGCGTTGGTATCGACTGCCAGCGAATAGACCGAGCCATCGCCCGCCCCGCTGTCCGAGTGGTTTTCCACCCCCAGGGTGGTGAAGGGTTGCAGGATGGTCAGCGTTGCCGGAACCGGTTCGGTGACCGGCGCCTCGGTGGCAGCAATGGCGCCGCTGCCGTCGATCACGAAGCCGGTGGTGCCGGGGTCAAAGCTGACCAGCCCGGCGGCAATCGCATCGTTCAGGTTGACCGGCACGCCGTCCAGCCAGATCACCAACGTCTCGGTCAGGTCGATGTCGACGATGGTCAGGACGGCGCCCGCGACTTCCTGGGTAAAGCTGTGGGTGTGGAACTCGTTGGCGTCGGGGCCGTTGCCGACGTGATAGCCGGTCAGCGTTGCGCCACCGTCCAGGGTGACCACCGCGGTATCTACGGCTGCGCCGTCCGTGGTCAGGCTGTGGTCGAAATCCGGGTTGCCGCCGGTGCCGGTGACGGTCTGGCTGGTGCCGGAAAGGTCGGCATATTCGTGATAGCTGGCATAGGTCGGCCCGGCGTCGATGGTGTCGTTGCCATCGCCGCCGATCAGGCTGTCGGCGCCGCCGTTGCCGGTGATCAGGTCATCGCCAGCGCCGCCATCAAGATGGTCGCCCGCAGCGCCGCCGGTGAGGGTGTCGTCGCCCGCAAGACCCTGGATCGTGGTCGCGGCATTGCTGGCCGAGGCATCGACGCTGTCGTTGTTGTCGGTCAGGACCAGCGCTTCGATGCTTTGGAAATCGCCGCTGGCCGAGGTGTCGAAATAGCTGTAGCTGCCGGTTTCATCGCCGGAATAGGTGACGTCGACGCCGCTGGCCGAGACGAAATTGCCAAACCAGAGCGTGTCGAGATCGACCGGTCCGCCTTCACCGCCGTCGATGCTGTCGAAATCGTGGTCGTCCGAGATGGTGAAGCTGTCGGCGCCGTCGCCGCCCAGCAGCGTGTCGCTGCCCGCACCGCCCGACAGGGTGTCGTCGCCGGTGCCGCCCTCCAGCCGGTCGTCCCCGGCGCCGCCGGTCAGGCTGTCATTGCCCGCGCCGCCGTAGACGCTGTCATTGCCTGCGGAATCAACGCCATCGGTGCCGAAGATGTCATTGCCCGCGCCCAGATAGGCGGTGTCGTCGCCCGCGCCGCCCATCACCGTATCATCACCGGTGCCGGCCGAGATCGTGTCATCGCCAGCGCCGCCGTCGATGCTGTCATTGCCGTCTTCGGCGGCGACGAAATCGTTGCCGTCCCCGGCCAGGATGGTGTCATTGCCCGCGCCCGCCAGGATATAGTCATCCTGGCCCTGGGTGCCATGCACGCCGGTCGCGTCGGAATTGTCGACCCGGTCGCCATCGGGGTCGCCCAGATACGCGGTGTCGATCAGATCGTCGCCCGCCGTGCCCTGAACGATGCCGTCCAGCCCCGGCGCGGCCTCGGTGGTGATCGTCAGATAACCGATGTCGGTGTTCCCGAGTCCATCGGTGATCTGATAGGTCAGCACGTTCGACCCCAGATCGCCGTCCGAGGTGACCGTAAGGGTGCCGTCGGGGTTCAACGTGACCTGCTCGCCGGTGGCAAGGGTGACGGTATCGCCGGACGAGACCGGCTGGCCCATGATCTGCGTCACTGTCAGCCCGCTGTCGTGCAGGTCGCGGTCATTGGCCAGCACATCGACGATGCGAGTACTGTTGGCGCCAAGTTCCACCGTGTCGTCGACCGCGAGCGCCACGGTCTGGATGCTGTCGGCCGAGATCAGCACGTTGGAATCATAGATCGCGTCGCCGCCATCGGCGATGCCGATCTTGATGGTGTTGGCCACGCCGGGGTTCACCGGAGCCTTGAACGACAGCACATAGGTGATGCCGTCCATCTCGGTGTTGAACTGGTCGGCGGTGTTGTCCTGATAAAGGTTCTGGTTGGCCGTCGGGTTGACGGTGTCGATGGCGATGTTGCCCGAGGTGGTGATGGTGGCCTGCACGAACTGGCCGTTCACCCAGACGCCGAAACTGTCGTTCACGTTCAAAAGGACGTATTCGGGGTATTCTTCCGAGGTGAAGACGAATTGCATCGTCAGGTAGTCGCCGGTCGGGATGAAGCTGGCTTCCAGAATGGCGCCGTCAAAGGTGGTCTGGCCGGAGACTCCGTTCAGATCCGCATCGCCATCGACGCCGGCGTTGTCAGTGCCGGTTCCGGCCGCGGTATTGGTGTCGCTGGTGCCGGAGCTGTTGGTGAAGTCGCCGACATTGCCGGTTGACAGGATCACGCCGGAATCGCTGTTGGTCACACCCGGAATGGTGGATTGCGCATCGGAGTAGATGCCCGAGGCGTTGGGGTCGCCGGTGTAGGTTGCCGAAAGCACCTGCACCCCATCGCCAAAGATGGTCTGCGCCATGTCCATGGCACTTGCACTGGTGTCGATCGTCAACTCGGTTGCCGTGGCCATCGGTTACCTGCTCGTTTCTTTCCTTGGGCCGCGAAAACCTTGCGGCTGCACTTGCACACTCCTCCAGCCCGCCGGACAGAGTCCGACTGGCAGGCCGACAGAGGTTCCTTTTCTGGTTACGCGCCCAATGGGGCAAAATGGCGGGAGGTTCGTGTCGCCGGCCCGTTCAAATGTGACCGTACTGCGGCGCAATGTCGCGCACGCGGCCTGCCTCGCGCCCCGGTTGCATCCCGCAAGCCTTGGTGGGGAAACGAAAAAGGGCCCTCTTGCGAGGACCCTTTCCGTTGCGTCCGGAAGCCTTTGCAGGCGGAGCCGGTCCGCGCTGCATAACCTTTATCTGACCAGAAGCCGCGCCTCGTGCCGCTTCAGAGTCCGCCGTGCTGCGGTATAGCCTTCAAGGCCGTCTTCCGACTTCAACTCGGGGAACAGCTCGAAGATCTCGCTGCGCTGCGCGTTGCCCATGCCCTTCAGCGTATAGTCGCCGGGCTGGAAGCTTTCGGTCCAGGCACCGTTCGACAGCACAACCTCGTGGCGGTCGAACATGAAGTGGATGTACTCCACCCCGATCGCCTCGACTGCATGCACCCCTTTCGTGCCGACCAGATGCTTGGCCGCCACCAGCACTTCGTGCTCGTCGAAGTAAAGCTGGGTGCGGTCGTTGGCGACCAGCAGCCGGTGGTTGGGCGACACCATCATGTCCTGTTCCGGCAGGCCGTTGCCCAAGGCGCCGCGCTTGACGAAGACCGGGTTCAGGTGGCTGTTCAGCCGCAGGTCCTGACCGGTCAGGGTCTTTTGTCCGGTCCAGCGGATCTCCTGGATGCCGTTGTCGCGGGTCACCACCTTGTCGCCGGCGCGCAGAAGTTCCACCGGCACCTCGCCGCGCGGCGTTGCGATCAGCGTGCCGGGGGTGAAGCAGGGGATGACGTTCTCGATGTTGATGAAGTCAAGCGTGCCGGTCGGGTTGCCGGCGCCATCAAGGAAGGTGACGGTACCGTTTTCGGGGTTGGTCGGATCGTAGACGATGTTCATCGGGCCCGAGCCGCGCAGGTCCAGCGTGTCGTAATCGTCGCCGCCTTCGCTGCCGTCGATGAAGTCGCCGATGCCCTGTTCCTGCGTGCCGATCAGGAACACGTCGCGGTCATCGCCGCCAGTGGCGCTGTCGTTGCCCTGGCTGCCCTGAATCGTGTCGTTGCCTTCGTCGCCGAAGATCACGTCATCATCGACACCGCCATCCAGAAGGTCGTTGCCGGTGCCGCCATAAAGCGTGTCGTCATCGTCGCGGCCAAAGATGGTGTCGTTGCCGTCGCCGCCATAGATCAGATCGCGGTTGTTGTCGGGGCGCAAGTCGCCTGCGTCATCGGGAATGTCCAGCGCATCGCCGATCACGTCGTTCAACCCGCCGAAGATCAGGTCATCGCCGTCGCCGCCTTCGATGGTGTCGTCACCCTCGTTGCCGACGATGGTATCGTTGCCCAGGCCACCGAAGATGCTGTCATCGTCAAATCCGGCGTCGATCAGGTCGTTGCCGTCGTCGCCATAGATCGTGTCGGCATCGTCTCCGGTCAGGATGGTGTCGTTGCCGACTCCGCCAAACACCAGGTCGCGGTCATTGTCGGGGTCGGTGTCCGAGGGGTAGAAGCCCGGATAGCCGGCATCCGGCAACGGCTGGCTGCTGCCCGAAGTGTCGATATAGTCGTTGCCCTGCTGGCCATAGACCGTGTCGCGGCCGTTGCCGCCGTAAAGCGTGTCGTCGCCCTCGTTGCCACGCAGATCGTCGTTGCCTTCGCCGCCATAGACCAGATCGTCGCCGGTTCCGGCGATGACCGTGTCATTGCCGAGGCCCGAGAAGATCGTGTCATTGCCCGCGCCCGCGATGATGCGGTCGTCGTTCGGCCCGTCGCCCCAGATGATGGCGTCGTTGGCATCGACCCGGTCGCTGTCGAACGGATCGTGATAATTGTTGTCGATCAGATCGGCGCCCGCCGTGCCGCGCACGATGCCATCGGCGCCGGGGCCGGTCACGTTGACCGTGACGGTGGCGGTGTCGGTGCCGCCTTCGCCATCGCTGACGTCATAGGTGAAGGTGGCGGCGCCGGTGAACCCGGTGTTCGGCGTGAAGGTCACGGTGCCGTCGGGGTTCAGCATGACGGTGCCATCAGCCGAGGTGCCAACCCCAGTCACCGTCAGGGTATCGCCATCGACATCGGTGTCGTTGGCCAGCACCGGAATGATGATCGCGGTGTCGAGCGGGGTCGAGCGCAGGTCATCCACCGCATCCGGCGCATCGTTCACCGGCGTGACGGTCACAGCCACTGTCGAGGTGGCGGTATTCCCGTCGGGGTCGGTGATCATGTAGGTGATGGTATCGTGGCCGTTGTAGTTTTCATCCGGCGTATAGGTCAGCGTGCCGTCGGGGTTGACCGAAACGGTGCCATGCCCGGCGGTCGGGGTGCCATGAATGCTCAGCGGGTCGCCATTCGGATCGGTGTCGTTGGCCAGCACGTCGATGACGACGGGCGTATCCTCGGGCGTCTCGGCGCAATCGGGATTGGCATCGGGCGCTTCGTGGGTGTGGCAGTTGTCCACCGTGTCCGACAGCGAGAAGAAATCGACCGTGCCCTGGAAATGGCTGCCGATATGATCCAGCTGGCCGGGGTGGGAATTTGCCTGACCGGCGCCGACGGTCCAGGGCTGGCTCTGGTCGGCCATGTCCATGGTCAGTTCGGGCGGCACGTCGGCGTGATAGTTGCCGCCGGTGGTCTGGTTTTCCAGAACCATCTTGCCGCCGGTGCCGCCATTGTCCCACGAATACGTCAGGTTGATGGTATCGCCGGGCGAATAGAAGCCGGGGCCGGTGTTGTAGCTGGTCGCGCCGCCTTCGGTCTCATGCGTGATGTGGACCGAGCCGTCGGGATTGACCTCGACCCGGTAGCTGCCCTGATTCTGGCCCAGGCTGTCGCGCGCCAGAACGGTCTGCGCACATTTCATATGAGTGCTGGTCGGGGTGAAGTTGATCTCCAGCGTGCCGCGGGGCATCTGGAATTGCGGCGCGGGATAGATCTTGGCGAAATCGTTGCAGCCATCAAGGACCAGATTGCCCCCGACCGCTGTGGCCCCGTTCAGGTAGATCCCGTTCTGGACCCCGTTGATCGGCGCATCATCGACAACAGTGGTGTTGTCATTGAAATTATACAGCGCGAAAACCGGCATCTTCTTCACCTCGTCATTTCGGCGGCATCGCCACCACACCCCACGTTACGTCCCGACCCTGGCAAGCAGCCGGGCCAGAAAGACGTCGCGACAGGACCACCATTACAGCGACGCGCCGCGCGAACCGATCGTGCAGGTGATGTGATGAGGGGGATGCCCGGCCACAAAAGACCGTCCGCCAAACCTGGCGGTTTCCCGGTTTACCGGGGTCGGCAGCTCTCTCGTCACCGTATCCGCATCTTGCGATGCGTCACCAAACATACGACCGCCCCCACGGCCCATACGTCTTCCAGCAGACCTCTTGTTGATACCTTTGGTTCACCACGACGCAAAGGGAAAAACGGCGACTTTCTGTCAAAATCAGGTTGAACCTGGGCCGGGCAGCGGCCTTGCCCGGGCCCGCGGCAAGCAAGCGATCCGGCGACTGTTTCCACCCTGTCGCCATTCCCCCGGGCCAAGGCGCCAGTTTTCTGGGAAAATGCGCAATCAGCGGGAAACGCGGCAGGGATTGTCGCGGCATTGTTTCCTGTTCGGGTCCAAACCCCGCACCTCTGCGCAGCGTTAACCCTGCGGTGAAATCGGGCAAAAATTGGGCACGGGTGGCCGCGTCCTGTTCCGAAATCCGAACCAATCAACTAGAATTTTCGAAATCAGCGCCGATTAACCGACTGTTTTCCCTAACGTCAGCCGAATCACAACTTCGAGATACATCGAAAAGAGGCAATCCGAGGGCAGCCCGCAGCGGGGCCGCATCCGTCCTGACATAGAAGAAAGTTGGTGCCCGAGGCGAGACTCGAACTCGCAAACCTTGCGGCGGCGGATTTTGAATCCGCTGCGTCTACCATTCCGCCACTCGGGCCACCGGAGCGGGGTTTAGCCGCGCCGATGGCTTGCGTCAATCAGGCATCAAACGCCCGATCACAGATCGTTGGCCGAAAACGTGTCGCAATCGGCCAGAAGCCCCGACTTCAGCCCGACCATGAACCAGCGCGACCGCTGCTCGGAGGTGCCATGGGTGAACGAGTCCGGCATGACCCGCTGCCCCGCACTGCGTTGCAGCGTGTCGTCGCCGATCTGGCGCGCGG
>JBATAV010000628.1:0-9033 GCA_049662025.1 Paracoccaceae bacterium
GACGAGCCCTTTTCCGCCCTTGGCCCGGCGCTGAAGGCCGAGATGCTGGCCCTGGTGGGCGAGGTGGCGGCAGAGACCGGGGCGACCGTGCTGATGGTCACCCATGACCCCGAAGACGCCCGCCGCTTTGCCGACCAGACAGTGTTGGTGGCGGATGGCGTGGCCCATCCACCCGCGCCCACGGCGGCGCTGTTCGCCGACCCGCCCCCGGCCTTGCGCGCCTATCTGGGGGCACCGCAATGAAAAACCCCGCCCGGATCTGGGGCGGGGTTTTCGCTTTGCAACGCAGGCCGATCAGGCGTTGAACTTCTTGCCCTTGATCCCGGCCCACAGCTTCTTGTTGGTCAGGAACAGCAGCACCGACAGCACGACGAGGAAGGTGACCGACACGAACCCGGCCTCCTTGCGCGCCATCATCTTCGGCTCTGCCGCCCAGGTCAGGAACGAGGCGATATCTTCGGCCTCCTGGTCCAGCGTGGCCTTGGTGCCGTCCTGATATTCGACGCTGTCATCGGCCAGAAGCCCCTCGGGCATGGCGATCCAGCTGCCCGGAACCATGCGGCCGGTCTCGACATGCTCATCATTGTAGATCTTGCAGCTGTCGGGGAAACCGCCGTTCGAGAAGGCGGCGTTGTAGTAATAGCCGTCAATCCCGTCCGGCGCGCATTCGGGGTTTTCCTCGAAATGCGTCAGGATCGAGTAGATGTATTCCGGCCCGCCGATGCCGTGGAACATCTGGCTGATCCCCGAGCCGTAGGGGCCATGGAAGCCCGCGCGGGCCTTGGCCATCAGCGACAGGTCCGGACCCATGCCATCGCCTGCGCGGACCGGGAAATGGTCGGTCCATTCGCGGGGGCGTTCCTCCCCGTCGGGGAGGGCGACCGCGTCGAGTTCGGCCGCATAGGCGCGGACCTGATCGGCCGGAAGCTGCGGCCCGCCGGGGTCTGCCAGCGTGCGGATCGGCACGAACTTCAGACCGTGACAGCCCGCGCAGACATCGGTGTAGATCTGCAGCCCGCGTTGCAACTGATGCTGGTCGAACTTGCCGAACGGGCCTTCATGGGCGAAGGACTTGTCCACAATCTCGGCATGGATTGTGTACGCGCTGGCCGCACCGGAGGCGACGGCCAGAACCGACGCGGCGGTGAGTGCGATTTTTCTGAACATTTCCTGTCCCTTTCTCACTCGGCCGGATGCGCGTTCGCGCCGTAGTGGGCGTTGAAGTCTTCTTCGATCGTCGCAGGCTGCGGCAGCGGCTTTTCGATGACACCCAAGAGCGGCAGGATGATCAGGAAGTAGGCGAACCAGTAGGCCGAGGCGATCAGCGAGATCGTGGCATAGGGTTCTTCGGCCGGCATCGAGCCGCACCACATCAGCACCACGAAGTCGATGCAGACCAGCGCGAACCACCATTTGAACATCGGGCGATAGCGCCCCGAGCGCACCGACGAGGTGTCCAGCCAGGGCACGATCACCATGACGACGATGGCGCCGAACATCGCCAGCACGCCGAAGAACTTGGCGTCGATGATGCCGAAGGACAGCATGTTGGCCCATTGCACCACCCAGACGTCGGCAGTGAAGGCGCGCAGGATGGCGTAGAACGGCAGGAAGTACCATTCCGGCACGATATGCGACGGCGTGACCAGCGGGTTGGCCTCGATGTAGTTGTCGGGGTGGCCCAGATAGTTGGGCATGAAGCCGACAACCGCGAAGAAGATAGCCAGGATCACCGCAAGGGCGAAGAGATCCTTGATCACGAAGTAGGGCCAGAACGGAATGGTGTCCTTCTCCGCTTCTTCCTTCGACCCACGGCGCACCTCGACCCCGGTGGGGTTGCTGTTGCCGGTGGTGTGGAAGGCCCAGATGTGAACGGCGACCAGCGCCGCAATCACGAAGGGAAGCAGATAGTGCAGGCTGAAAAAGCGGTTCAGCGTGGCGTTATCAACCGCCGGTCCGCCCAGAAGCCATTCCTGAATGCTCGGCCCGATGCCGGGGATGGCGCCGAACAGGCCGGTGATCACCGTGGCGCCCCAGAACGACATCTGCCCCCAGGGCAGCACATAGCCCATGAAGGCAGTGCCCATCATGCACAGGTAGATCAGCATGCCGATGATCCAGGTCACCTCGCGCGGGGCCTTGTAGCCGCCATAGTAAAGACCGCGGAAGATGTGCAGATAGACCGCAAAGAAGAACAGCGAGCCGCCGTTGGCATGCAGATAGCGCAGCATGTGGCCGCCGTTCACGTCGCGCATGATATGCTCGACGGATGCGAAGGCCATGTCGACATGCGGCGTGTAATGCATGGCCAGCACGATGCCGGTGGCGATCTGCAACACCAGGCAGAAGGCAAGCACGATGCCCCAGATCCACATCCAGTTCAGGTTCTTGGGCGTGGGGATCATCAACGTGTCATAGATCAGGCTGACAACGGGCAACCGATTGTGCAGCCATTTTTCGGCGCCCGTGGTGGGCTCGTAATGGTCGTGGGGAATACCAGCCATGTGTTTGTTCCTCAGCCCAGCAGGATTGTGGTCTTGGCTTCGTCGGAGAACTTCACCAACGGAATGTCAAGGTTGCGCGGTGCGGGCCCTTTGCGGATGCGGCCGGCGGTATCATAGTGCGAGCCGTGACAGGGGCAGAACCAGCCGCCGAAATCGCCCGAGGCGTTGCCGATCGGCACGCAGCCCAGATGGGTGCAGACGCCGATCATCACCAGCCACTCGCCGGCTTCGTCCAGCGTGCGGTTGGCGTCGCTGGCGTCGGCATCGGGCTTGTTGGCGTTTTCGGCCGTCGGGTCGATCAGCTGGTCCATCGTGACCGCGCGCCCGGCGTCGATCTCTTCGGCGGTGCGGCGGCGCACGAACACCGGCTTGCCGCGCCATTTCACCGTCAGCTGGGTGCCGACCTCGACCCCCGAGATGTCGACATAGATCGACGACATCGCCTGCACATCGGCGGAAGGGTTCATCTGGTTGACCAGCGGCCAGACGGCGGCACCAGTGGCGACAACCCCCGCTCCGGCGGTGGCGTAATACAGGAAATCGCGGCGGTTGCCTGCGTCAGCTTCTGCGTGGGACACGAGATCCTCTCCCTTGCGGGGCCGCAAGGCGCGCGGCCCGTGAACAACGGGGGTCCCGGTTTCCCGAAACCCTGCCGGTCGCGCTTTTAGCCAAGGCGGGCGGGATCGTCCAGCGGGCAAAGCCGCGCAGGGGCTTATTTATTGGTGCGGCGATCCCGGTTTTCGCTGGCCTGTGGCAGAAGGGGCGCGGGTTCAGCCCACCGGCACGGTTGCGGCCATTGACGGGCGGGCCGAAAAGTCACGCCACCAGGCGGCCAATGCGGGGCGGTTCTGCGGCCAGTTCCGCGCGCCAAGGCGGAAATCCAGATAGCCCAAGGCCGTGCCAAGCGCGATCTGGCCCATATCCAGCGGGGCGGCCAGATGCGCCATCCAGCGGTCTTCCACCGCCTGCAAGCTGCGGTCGATCTTGGCCCATTGGCCTTCGACCCAAGGGGCAAAGCGGCCGTCCTCGGGGCGCAGGCGCGATTCGTAGACCATCAGCACCGCGGCATCCAGAATGCCGTCGGCCAGTGATTCCAGCGTCAGCGTGTCCCACAGCCGGTCGCCCGGCGGGTAAAGCCCGGCACTGGCGCAATCGTCCAGATAGCGGCAGATCACCCGGCTGTCGAAGATCGTCCGCCCGTCATCCAGTACCAGTGCGGGGATCTTGCCCAAGGGGTTGCGGTCCACCGGCATGCTGCCCGGCGCGACCGGCGTGCCGGCCACCGGCGCAAGCTCGATGCCCTGCAACCCGGTCTCGTGGATCACCACCATCACCTTGCGCGCAAAGGGCGAGGTGGCCGACTGATACAGCCTCATTCCCGCTGCTCGCGCACGCGAAACCGCGCCATCAGCCCGGCGTCCAGCTCCCAGGTCCTGCCGCGAAACCGTACCACCCGGCGCACCCGCGCGGCGGCGTTGGTCTGGCGGTCTTGGTCACGGTCGGCGGGGCGGTGCAGTGACAGGCCCTCGCCCAGATCATCCAGCGCATCTTCGGCCCGCTGGTCGGTGCGGCCGGGAAAGCTGCGCGCGGCAACCCAGCGCGTCACCGCGTAACCGGCGGTGGCAACAGCGCCAAGGCGCAGGGCAAGCGGCAGCAAGCGGGCAAGCGGCAGGGGCATGGCAACCTCCACAATAGACAGGCCCCCATGCTAGGCCGGGTCGCCCCGGCTGTAAACGGCAGCGTCGATGGCCTTTGCGGCAAGGCGCCGCAGCGCTATAACCGCCGCCATCATGCCCGCCCTGTGTCGCGATTGCCTGACCCGTTTCCAGACCGGCCCCGGCACGGCGGCGAACCGCTGCCCGGCCTGCCGGTCGCCCCGCATCATCGCGCACCCGGAGCTGGAAACCCTGACCATCGCCCATATGGACTGCGACGCCTTCTACGCCTCGGTGGAAAAGCGCGATGATCCTTCGTTGCGCGACCACCCGCTGATCGTCGGCGGCGGCACCAGGGGCGTGGTTTCCACCTGCTGCTATCTGGCCCGCATCAAGGGCGTGCGCTCGGCAATGCCGATGTTTCAGGCGCTGAAACTGTGCCCGGACGCCAAGGTGGTAAAGCCGCGAATGGCCGCTTACGCCGAGGTCAGCCGCCAGATCCGCGCGATGATGGAAGGTCTGACCCCCGCCATCGAACCGCTGTCGCTGGACGAGGCCTTCCTTGACCTGACCGGCACCGAGCGCCTGCACGGCGCGCCGCCTGCGGCGATGCTGGCCCGCCTGACCAAACGGATGGAAGACGAATTGGGCGTCACCGGTTCCGTCGGCCTGTCGCACAACAAGTTCCTGGCCAAGATCGCCTCGGATCTGGACAAGCCGCGCGGCTTTTCCGTGGTGGGCCGGGCCGAGACCGCCGATTTCCTGCGTGGCAGACCCGTCCGCATCATCTGGGGCGTCGGCACCGCCACGCAAAGCGCGCTGGAAAAGGCCGGCATCCGCACCATCGCCGATCTTCTGCGCTGGGATCGCGCCGATCTTTCCGCCCGCTTTGGCCAGATGGGCGAACGGCTGTTCCACCTGGCGCGGGGCGAGGATCGCCGCCGCGTCACCCGCGACGAAAAGCTGAAGTCGATCAGCAAGGAAACCACCTTCTTTGAGGACACCGCCGATCCCGACATTCTCGATGGCCACCTCTGGCGGCTTTCCGAGCAGGTTTCCGACCGCGCCAAGGCCAAGGATCTGGCCGGGCGCACCGTCACGCTGAAGCTGAAGCGCGGCGATTTTCAGCTGATCACCCGCCGCCATGCGCTGTCTGATCCGACGCAACTGGCCGACCGCATCTACCGCGCCGCGCGCGATCTTTTCGACCATGCGGGCACGGCGGGGCCCTTTCGGCTGATCGGTGTCGGCATCTCGGATCTGGCCCCCGCGGGCGCAGCCGATACCTCGGGCGACCTGCTGGACCCAAGTGCCGCGCGGCGTGCTGCGGTCGAACGCGCGGCCGATGGCATCAGGGCCCGTTTCGGCACCGATGCCATCATCAAGGGCCGCGCCCTGCGCTAGGGTCTCAGTCGATCAAGGCGCGGATGGCGGCGTTGTATTCATCTGGCGCCTGCAACATCGCGAAATGGCTGACGCCGGGCAGGATCACCAGCTTTGCCCCCGGAATCAGCGCCGCGATCTTTTCGGTATGGGCCCGCAGGATCGCCTCGTCATATTCGCCCACCACGATCGCCGTGGGCACCGTGATCGCAGCCACCTGTGCATCGGTCCAGTTCGGCTGGGTCGCCCACATGTCCGAGATCTGGGCGACGAAGGACTCGAACTGGTCGGGCGTCGGCGACATCTTCACATAGGCTTCGCCCATCTTGCCGATATAGCCGTTGAACACCGTATCCTCGGCTACCGAAGGATCCACCCCATCGGTGGTGATGTTCGCGGCATGGGCGAAAAGATGGTCTAGCCGTTCGGGATGCGACATCGCGATGTCCAGTCCGATGATTCCGCCATCCGACCAGCCCACCAGATCGACCTTGTCGATCTTCAGGTAGTCCAGCAGCGCCAGATAGTCCGAGGCCATCAGGTCATAGCCGAACGGCTCTTCCGTGCGGGTGGAACGGCCATGCCCGCGGCTGTCTGCAACGATCACCAGATGGTCCTTCGACAGGTCGATGACCTGTGACGCCCAGACATCGCCATGCCCCAGCCCGCCGTGGATCAGCAAAACCGGATCACCCGCGCCGTAGGTGGCGTAATACATCTCGATTCCGTTCACCGGGGCGTTGCCGGTGGCAACCGGCGCCGGCATCTCCGGCGCGGCGGGAATCGTCATCCAGCGGTCTTCGGCATGGGCGGGAACGGCAACAAACAGGGCGGCTGAAAGGGCGAGGCTGCGCATGATGATATCCTCCTGTCGGGATGGTTGACGTTAGGGCGCTGCCGCGAACCGGTCAATCGGATGCAGTACCGCCTACTCGGCCGCCAGCGGGGCCTCGCGCCGCCGCGCACCACAGATCTCGGCCACCACGCCGGCAATCAGCCCGCGAAAGGCGGCAAAGCCTGCCAGCGGCTCGACCCGCACCTCATCCATGTAAAGCGCGCGGTCGATCTCGACCTGAATCACATGGGTGCGCCGCGACGGGCGGCCATAGGCCTGCGCAATATAGGCCCCGGCAAAGGGCGCATTGCGCGCCACCCGCAACCCGGCAGCGGCAAAGGCCGCTTCGATCCGGTCCACCACCTCACGGCTGGCGGCGGCGCCGAACCGGTCGCCCAGCACCACCTCGGGGCGCAGTTGGCCGGGGCGGGCGTGGGCCTCGATGGCTTCATGCGGCATCGAATGGCAGTCGATCAGCAGCGCCTCGCCAAAGCGCTGGTGGGTGCTGTCGATCAGCCCGCGCAGCGCGGCGTGATAGGGGTGCCAGAAGGTCTGGATGCGGGCCTCGGCCTCGGCCAGCGACAGTTTGCCGGAATAGATCGCCTGCCCGCCGGCCACAACGCGGGGAATCACCCCCAGACCGGAAGAGATGCGCGGGTTGTGGGCAGGCCGGACAATGCCGTCGATCACCGCCGGGTCCAGCTCGTCCGCCGCCCGGTTCAGATCGACATAGGCGCGCGGCACCCGCGCGGCCAACAGCGGCGCACCCATTTCGGGCGCCATGTCGAACAGCCGGTCGACAAAGGCATCTTCCGATGACCGGATCGTCCGCTGGTCCAGCGCGCTGTGCATCAGAAAGGCCGGTGGGTAATCGGCCCCCGAATGGGGCGAGGAAAAGACGACCGGGGCCGTCTGCCGCGCTGGTTGGCGAAGGGAATAGACCTCTTGCAACTGAGCCCCGTGTTCTCTGCGCTGGTTCATCATCTTCCGGTATAGCGGCAAATGCGCGAAAGCCAAAACCTCTTGCGGGCGCTGCCCCGGTTGGGTATAGACCCCCGCACACCGACGCGGTTTGCTCCGCGTCCTTTTCGTTTTGGCGAAACAGGATAGGGCGAATCGGTCGGCTGCGTGGGCGGTTAGCTCAGCGGTAGAGCACTACGTTGACATCGTAGTGGCCACTGGTTCGATCCCAGTACCGCCCACCATTCGCCGCCCCTGCAAGGGGGCATGGGTTTTCATCTGGCGCGGTTGCGCCGCGTAAGGGAGGGACGACCATGAAGGTTGCCAACTCGCTCCGCTCGCTGAAGTCGCGTCACCGCGATTGCCAGGTCGTGCGCCGTAAGGGCCGCGTCTATGTGATCAACAAGACGCAGAAGCGCTACAAGGCCCGTCAGGGGTAATACCTTGGGCTGAGCAGCACTTCCGGCAAGCCGGAACACCAAAGGGCCGTCCGTGGGAAACCGGGGCGGCCTTTTGCGTGACGCGGGGTAGTGCCGCCGCCGCAGGGGTATACAGCCGCCCGGATTGCGTGTAGGGCCTGCCGGTGGCCAAAGGATTCCGATGGGCGCACAGGCAGGGAGGCCTGAGGCGCAGGGCGGACAGTGAGGCCCGATTGATGTGGCTTCACAAGGGGGCGTGACCCCCGGTCAGGAAATACGATGAACGATCTGGCGATGGCCGGGCCGCTGCAAGCGGCTTTGGCGGAAAAGGGCTATGCAACGCTGACCCCGGTGCAAGAGGCGGTGCTGAAGGACGGCGTCGCCGGGCGCGACCTTCTGGTCAGCGCGCAAACCGGCAGCGGCAAGACCGTGGCCTTCGGTGTGGCGATTGCGCCCGAAGTGCTGGGCGGCGTCGACCGCCTGATGCCCGCCGACAAGCCGCTGGCGCTGGTTGTTGCCCCCACCCGCGAACTGGCCCAGCAGGTCCACCGCGAATTCGAATGGCTCTACGCGCAAACCGGCGCGCAACTGGCCACCTGCGTCGGCGGCATGGATTATCGCACCGAACGCCGCGCACTCGACCGCGGCGCGCATATCGTAGTCGGCACGCCGGGCCGCCTGCGCGACCATCTCGAGCGCGGCAGCCTTGATCTGTCGGGTGCCCGCGCCGTGGTGCTGGACGAAGCCGACGAGATGCTGGACCTCGGCTTTTCCGAGGATCTGGAATTCATCCTCGGCTCCGCCCCCGAAGACCGCCGCACCCTGATGTTTTCCGCCACGGTGCCGAAGGAAATCGAAAAACTGGCCCGCACCTTCCAGCGCGACGCCCTGCGGCTGGTCGTGCAGGGCGAGGCGCGGCAACATGCCGACATCGAATATCAGGCGCTTTCCGTGCAGGCGCGCGACAAGGAACACGCCATCTTCAACGTGCTGCGGTTCTACGAAGCACCGACCGCCATCGTCTTTTGCAAGACGCGGGCGAACGTGAATCACCTTTTCGCCCGCATGGTGAACCGTGGCTTCCAGGCCGTGGCGCTGTCGGGTGAACTCAGCCAGTCCGAGCGGATGCACGCCCTGCAAGCCCTGCGGGACGGTCGCGCCCGGGTCTGCATCGCCACCGACGTGGCGGCGCGCGGCATCGACCTGCCGGGGCTGGAACTGGTGATCCACGCCGACCTGCCCTCGAACTCCGAAGTGCTGCTGCACCGCTCGGGCCG
>JBATAV010000629.1:0-6132 GCA_049662025.1 Paracoccaceae bacterium
GCGATGTTCGCGGCGATGCGGCCCCGGCTGGTGGCCTTGCGCGCGCGGGTTCTGGGCGCAGCGCGGCAGCCAAAGGCGCTGGATGGCGCCTTCGGGACCGAGACGCAGATGCGGTTGGCGCGCGATCTGGCAACGGCTTTCGGCTATGACTGGTCGCGCGGTCGGATGGATTTGGCGGTGCATCCGTTCTCGTCAGGCTCGGCCCACGACGTGCGGATCACCACGCGGGTGGCCGAAACCGACCCGTTCAACTGCTTTTATTCAACCATCCACGAGGTCGGCCATGCCACCTATGAGCAGGGCATTGACCCCGATTATGCGCTGACGCCGATCGGGCAGGGCGTGTCGATGGGGGTGCATGAAAGCCAGAGCCGGATCTATGAAAACCAGTTGGCGCGCAGCCCCGCTTTCACCGGCTGGCTGTTTGGCCAGATGCGCGAGCGGTTCGGCGAGTTCGGGATCGGCTCGGCTGAGGCGTTCTGTGCCACGGTGAACCGGGTGCAGCCCGGCTTCATCCGCACCGAGGCCGATGAGGTGCACTACAACCTGCACATCATGATGCGCTTTGATCTGGAGCGCGCGCTGATGCGGGGCGAATTGCAGGTGGAGGATCTGGAGGCCGCCTGGAACGACCGCTTCAAGGCCGATTTCGGCGTGGCGGTGGACCGGCCCAGCCATGGGGTGTTGCAGGACGTGCACTGGTCGGTCGGGCTGTTCGGCTATTTCCCGACCTATACCCTGGGCAATGTCTATGCTGGCTGTCTGCACAAGGCCTTGCGCGCCGACCTGCCCGATCTGGACGCCGATCTGGCGCGGGGCGATCCATCGGCGGCAACCGCCTGGCTGCGCGAGAAGGTGCAGCGCCATGGCGGGCTTTATCAGCCGCGCGAGGTGATCGCGCGGGCCATTGGCGGCCAGCCTTCCGAAGCGCCGTTGCTGGACTATCTGGAAGCGAAGTTCACGGCGATCTACGGGCTGTGACCGTATCGACCGCCGGGGCGCTGATTTTCGGGCCGGTACTGGCGGCGCTGGGCGTGCTGGGCCTTGGATTTGCGACTGCGCTGACGGGCTGGCGCAGGCCGGGTGTCTGTACGAGACCTGCTTTTCCTTCCTGACCCGGCGTCTGGGTCTGGGAGCGCGGGCGGCGATCACCCGGGTGACGGTGGTGGCGGGCTTTGCCGGAAAGCTGAGCGTTTCCTGGGGGCACTGGCTGGGCATGCGCTGGGCGGGCCTGGTTTATGCTGCGGCGCCAATGATGGCGGCGGCGGGGTTCGGGTTGGGGGGGTGGCTGGTGCGGCGGCGCCCAGTCTAGGGCCGTTCTACGCCCAATCGGGTTTTCGTTTTTCCAAAAAGGCGCTGATTCCTTCGTCGGTGTCGCGCCAGAGCATGTTTTCCACCATTACCGCGCCGCAGTGGCGGTAGGCCGCGTCCAGGGGCAGGCCAAGCTGGTCATAGAAGGCCGATTTGCCGACCTTCACCGCCGCCGTCAGCTTGGCCGCAAGGGTGCGGGCCAGCGTCCGGGTTACTTCGCCCAGCGCCTCGGGCGCGGCGATGCGGTTGACCAGACCCACCTCGCGGGCGCGGGGGGCGGTGATGAATTCGCCCGTGGTCAGCATCTCAAAGGCGACGGCGGCCGGCACCTTGCGCGACAGCGCCACCATGGGGGTGGAGCAGAACAGGCCGATGTTGACCCCGTTGACGCCAAAGCGGGCATCCTCGGTTGCGGTGACAAGGTCGCAGGAGGCGGCAAGCTGGCAGCCTGCGGCGGCGGCAAGGCCATGGACCTGGGCGATGACCGGCTGCGGCAGGGCAGGGAGGCGTTGCATGACGCGGGCGCAAAGGTCGAAGAGGGTTTGGAAATAGGCAGCGCCCTTGTCTGGCGCGGAACGGGCGGCCTGCATTTCCTTCAGGTCATGGCCGGCTGAAAACACCCGGCCTTCGCCTTTCAGGATGACCACGCGGATGGAGCGGTCATCGGCCAGCACGGCCAAGGCGGCGTCGAGCGCCTGCAACATCGGGGTCGAGAGCGCGTTCAGACTGCCCGGAGAGTTCAGCGTCAGGGTGGCGATCGGGCCATCGTCGGCGCGCAGGATGAGAGAGTCGGTCATGGGGCCTCGCAGGGTTCGGGCGACAGCCTAGGACGAACCGGGCGGCTTTCCAATCGGGTCGCAGCACATGTTGCGGGCGTTGCGCTCGGCGCGGTGGCGCCGAAGCCTCCGGCGGAGATATTTATGGGCAGATGAAATCCGGCGAGGATCATTCTGGCGTTCATCTGTCCCTCGATCTTCGCAGGGAAAGGCGCGAAAGAGCGCCGGGAGGCGATCGCCCCCCCGGTTGTCAGGGAGTTGCGGCATTCGCGGCGATCGGGAGGTGCTTTCGGCCCGGAGCGGACCGCTTTTCCGGGTCAGGCCTTGGGTTTGGAAAAACGGCCCTCGACCTGGGCGCCGCTTTCGATGACCACGGTGGAATAGGTGACATCCGCCGCCACTTGCGCAGTGGCGCGCATGGTGAAGCTGTCAGTGGTGATCTTGCCGTCGACATGGCCCTTCACCTCGATCATGCCGGCCTTGACCGAGCCCGAGATCCGGCCCTCTTGCCCGACGGTCAGGATTTCGGCGGCGATGTTCCCATCTATCTCGCCAAAGACCTCGACCGTTCCGGCCGAGGTGATCTCGCCGGTGATCTTCAGATCGTTGCCAAGGATCGAGCGGTTGGCATTGCTGCCGGTGGCGGGCCTTGAGGTGCCGCTTGTGGAGCTGGGCGCGGCGGTCGGATCGGCGGTCTTCGAAAACATCGGGTCCATCCTGATTGGCACCCCCTGATAAGGTGCATTCGTGGCCTCCCGGTCAAGGGGCGTGACGGCATTGCCCGCGGGCACAAGCGGAAATCCCGCCGTCGCCATGTCGGAATAGGGCCTGACAAGGGGGGGTTGGGATGCTTGGATGGTGCGCGACTCGGGCAGATCAGGAAGGCAGGCCAACCATGGGCGACGGGTTCTTCACGCCGGTAGCAGGATTCGACCTGCCGCGATTCGCCGGAATCCCCACTTTCATGCGGTTGCCGCATGTGCCGTTCGACCATCCGCGCTTTGGCGAGGTGGAGGTCGGGCTGATCGGCGCGCCCTGGGATGGCGGCACCACAAACCGCCCCGGCGCGCGTCACGGGCCGCGCCAGTTGCGCGATCTGTCCACCATGATCCGGGCGCAGAACGGGGCGACCTGGGTGGCGCCGTTCGAGATGGTGAATTGCGCCGATCTGGGGGATGTGGCGCCCAATCCGGGTGATCTGATGGACACGATGGCGCGGATGGAGGCGTTCTATTCCCGCGTGGTGGCGGCGGGCGTGCGCCCCCTGACCGGCGGTGGCGACCATCTGTGCACCCTGCCGATCCTGCGCGCGGTGGCCAAGGCGCAGCCGGTGGGCTTTATCCAGTTCGACAGCCATACCGACCTGAACGACTGTTATTTCGGCACCAGCCGCTACAATCACGGCACGCCTTTCCGCCGCGCGGTGGAAGAGGGGCTGATCGACCCCAAGCGCTACTGTCTGATCGGCATTCGTGGCACGGCTTATGGCCGCGAGGATTGGGATTTTGCCGCGAGTGTCGGCATCCGCATCATTCCGATCGGCGAATATCATGCGCGCGGGGCCGAGGACGTGATGGCCGAGGCGCGCGAGATTGTCGGCTCGGCGCCGGTCTATGTGACCTATGACATAGACTTCGTCGACCCGACCTTTGCGCCAGGGACCGGCACGCCTGAAGTGGGTGGCCCGAATTCCTGGGAGGCCTTGCAGGTGGCGCGGGGCCTCCGGGGGCTGGATATCGTGGGGGCCGATCTGGTCGAGGTGTCGCCGCCGTTCGACGCCTCGGGCGGGACGGCCTGGCTGGGGATTTCGCTGATGTTCGAGATGCTGTGTTCGATGGCCGAGGCGGTGGCGCGCGGGCGGTGAGCGCCGGGGGGGCCTTCCCCATGCCATTGGGCTCTTGAACCAATGGCGAACCCAATTGCAAACTCCGGAGAATATTTTTGCAAGATGAAGGAGATTGGGCCATGCAGGCTGAGATGATCGTGACCAATGCGAAGGTCTTGACGATGGACTCGTCGCAGCCGAGGGCCGAGGCGGTGGCGCTGGCGGGGGGGCGGATTCTGGCGGTGGGCGGCCGGGCCGAGATAGAGGCTTTGGCCGGGCCGGGGACGAAGCTGATCGACGCGGGCGGGCGGTCGCTGCTGCCGGGGTTTGTGGAAAGCCATCTGCATCTGGTGTTGGGCGGGGCCGAGCTGGTTCAGTTGCAACTGGGCGGGATGCAGGGCGCAGTGGCGCTGAAGGCTGCCTTTGCAGCCTATGCGGCAGAGAACCCGGACCGGGCGCTTCTGATGGCGCAGGGCGCGGCTTATGAGATCCTCGACCATCCGGTGACGCGAGCGGACATGGATGCGGTGATCGCGGGTCGGCCGATTGCCATGATGTCGCCCGACCACCACACCGTCTGGGCCAATACGGCGGCACTGACGGCGGCGGGCCTGCTGCATGGGGCGAAGATGCCGCACGGGCATGAGGTGGTGATGGGCACAGATGGCACCGCCACCGGCGAATTGCGTGAATTCGAGGCCTTCGGCCCGGTGCTGGCGCTGGGCGGCGAGGCGCATCTGCAGCTGGGCATTGCCACGGGGGGGGAACCGGACCCCTGGCCCGATGCGGCGTTGCGGGCGGCGGATCTCGACAAGGTCGCGGCGGGACTGGCGCATTGCGCGCGCCATGGCATCACCTCGATGGTGAACATGGACGGCAACCGCTATACCTGCGTGCTGCTGAAGGAACTGGAGGAAGAGGGCCGCCTGACCGCGCGTGTCAAGGTACCCTTCCACATGAAGCCACATATGGAATTGTCGGAATTGGCGCGCGCCTCGGCGATGGCCGACGAATTCCATGGTGATTGGGTGCAATCGGGCTTCGTCAAGATGTTCCAGGACGGGGTGGTGGACAGTCGCACCGCCTATATGCTGCACGATTACCCCGGCACCACCGCGCGCGGCGAGCCGCTGTTCGACCCGGACCGGTTCAAGCAGATCTGCACCGAGATCGACCGGCGCGGGTTGCAGATCGCGGTGCATGCCATCGGCGACGGCGCCGTGCAGGTGACGATTGATGGCTATGAGGCGGCGCGAAAGGCCAACGGACCGCGCGACAGCCGCCATCGGATCGAGCATATCGAGTTGATCGACCGCCCCGACGTGCTGCGGCTTGGCGGGCTGGGAATCACGGCCTCGGTGCAGCCCCCTCATCCGCCCGGCGCGATGGATTTCCCGATGTCGACCATGGAGACGGTGATTCATCGCCACCGCTGGCGCGATGCATACCTGTGGAAGACCCTGGCCGACCACGGTGCGCCGCTGGCCTTTGCCAGCGACTGGCCGGTGACGGATGTGAACGTGATGCGCGGGATACAGGCCGCTCTGACGCGGGTGCCTTTTGCGGGCTGTGCTGACGAACGCCTGGGCCTGATGGAAACGCTTTACGCCTATACGGCGGGCGGCGCCTGGGCGGCGCATATGGACGGGCTGACCGGCGCGCTACGACCGGGCCTTGCGGCGGATCTGGTGATGATCGACGGCGATATCGAGGCGATTCCGCCTGCAGACATCGGTGGCACGGGAATCGCCCTGACAGTGGCAGGGGGGCGGATTACCCACCAAATGCCGGGATTCGCCTGAGTTATCCATAGACGGCCCTGGCTTTCGGGGTGGGGCAGGGCGCGCCCTGAAGCCAGGACATCAGGTTTTCCGTTGTTTTCCGGGGGAACGACAAAAAATCGTCACATCGCTCGTTTTTCCTCTTGCGGCCCCCGGCGGTCAGACGTAAAAGCCCCCTCACCGAAGCGGAAGAGACGCGGAAACGTGGGTTCGGAAGCTGCGGAAGCGGGGGCGAAGACTTCCGCAAGACAATACCGGAGGCAAGGCGGTGGTTACGCTGGCAAGATCAGCGTGCTGCTTTATTTGTGTCCACGCTCTTTGAGACTGTAGATTGATGAAGGGATATGTGGGCGGTTTGGGCGTTTCGGCGTTTGACTGTTTGCATATCGACCTGGTAGCTTTGGCGATGATCCAGGTGTCAGCTTCACTGTTTTGCGGC
>JBATAV010000630.1:0-3871 GCA_049662025.1 Paracoccaceae bacterium
GCCCAGCAGGGTGGATTTGCCCACCCCGTCCGGCCCGATCAGGCCCAGCATCTTGCCCGCCGGCAGCTCCAGCGTCACATCGTCAAGCGCCAGAGCCTTGCCATAGCGGTGCGTCACAGCCCGAACACGCGCGACGGCGGCATCTTGCATCGCTCAATTGCCCGGCAACGCGTCGGCGGGGATCGGCGGGCCGACAAACTCGGCCGGCCAGGGCGAATCCTCGGCCCCCGCAAGGCGGATATAGGCAACCCCGCGCAAGCCCGTTTTCACCTGGTCGATATAGGCTTTCACCAACTCCTCGGGCAGCCGCACCTTGACGCGGAACATCAGTTTCTCACGCTCGGCGGCGGTTTCCACCTGCTTGGGCGTGAATTGCGCCTCGGGCGAGACAAAGCTGACATAGGCCGGGATCGCATAGGGAATGCTGTCAAGCCGGATCCGCGCCTCGGCCCCCAGCCCGGTGCGCATCGCCTGATCGGCGGGCAGGAACACCTCCATATAGACCTGGCTCAGGTCCAGCAGGGTGATGACCTTGCCGCCGCCGCCCAGAACCTCGCCGGGTTGGGCAAGGCGGTAAAGGACGCGGCCAAGCACCGGCGCGGTCAGCGTGGCATCGGCGACTTGGGTCTCATACTGCGCGACAAGCGCATTCGCGGCCTCGACACCGCGTTCGGCGGTGTTCAACTGGGCAAGCGCCACGTTCAGGGCCGCCTCGGCCGTGGCCAGCCGGGTTTTCTGCTGATCCGCAACCGCCTGCGAAGTCACCCCCCGCTCGGCAAGCTGGCTGGCGCGGGCGAATTCCTCTTCGGCCAGCGTCTTTTCGGCGCGGCGCTGCTCGATCACGGCGCGAACCTCTTCGACCTGGCTGGCAGCGCGGGCCGCATCGGCCCTGGCGCGCGCCACCTGTGCGTCCATCTCGCGCGTGTCCATCACGGCAAGAACCTCGCCGGGTTGAACCAGCTGGCCTTCGCTGACGCGAACCTCCGCGACCCTGCCCGGTACCTTGGTTGCGATGTCGATCTGGTCGGCTTCCAGCCGGCCGTTGCCGGTGGCAAACCCGTCGGGCAGCCCGCCGGTGCTGCGATCCCAGACATACCAGCCGACGGCCGCAACGGCAGCCAGAACCACCAGCGCGGCAATCAGGTATCGAACCTGCTTCATGCCGGAAACTCCGGTGCGACGGGCCCGCTCCGGACCGAGCCGGCCACCAGCCAGGCCGCCATGCCCCGGATTCCCGGCCCGTCCACACTGTCGCCAGGGCACCTGCCGCCTACCCGCGAAATTGCGGCGCCTTCAGCCAACCGGTCTTGCATGCAACGCCCTTCTTGCCACGCCTCGCGAAAAGCATAAATGCCGTTGGTCGCCCGCGCCTTGACATGGGTTAACCCGCCAGATCCCTCCCGCCGGGGTATCGGCAAAGCGGTTCGCGACCAGCTCTCGCCACAATCCGATTCTCGGGTCCAACTCACCCCCGTTTTTCCCGACCGCATGCACAGACCACGGGCAGGGCAGAGTGCCTGGCTACTGCGGCAAGTCGGCAATGGCGCTTTCGATGACCGCGATCCACTCGACATTCCTCGGCGGAAGACGGCCCTCGCCTTGCAGATTGCGCAGGATGTCGAGCGCCGCCTGAAGGTCGGGGCGGGGATCGGCCGACACTGTCGCTATCTTGAAGTGGCAGATCACCATATCCAGCTCCGCTTCGACATTTCCGCTCCGCAAGACGGCAAGGGCCTGACTGATCGACAGCGCAGAGGCATAGGCGGCCCGGGCGCCGGCCAGATCGCCCAGCGCAATGCGCAGATCGCCGAAGTTGTTGTAAGTTACCGTAAGATCGCGCTGCCACTCGCTGTTCAGCGGGTCCCGCGCGGCAAGGGTCTGGCGAATGCTCAGGCCGGTGGCATAGGCGGTTTCCGCTCCGGTCAGGTCGCCCTGCGCCCGCAAGATATTGCCGATACGCTCGTAGCCGACCGAAAGGTCGCGCTGCCAATCGCTGTTCTCGGGGTCGCGCGCGGCCAAGGTCTGGGCAATGGCCAGCGCCGAGTCATAGGCGGTTCTTGCCCCGGCCAGATCGTCCTGCGCCCGGCGGATATCGCCCATCTTGTAGTAGCTGACCGCAAGATCGCGCTGCCACTCGGTGTTCAACGGGTCCCGCGCGGCGAGGCCCCTTGTGATGGCCAGATCCGATGCATAGGCAGTTTCAGCCCCGGCCGGATCGCCGTTTGCCATCCGAAGGTCGCCGATCCGGCTGAAATCGATCGCCAGACTGCGCTGCCACTCGCTGTTGCCGGGTTCGCGCGCGGCAAGGGTCTGGCTTATGGCCAGCGAGGCGGAATAGGCCGCTTCGGCCCCGGCCAGGTCGCCCCGCGCCCGGCGAATGTCGCCAAGGCCGCTGTAGCTGACCGACAGATCGCGCTGCCAGATGCTGTTCAGGGGGTCCCGCGCAGCAAGCGCCTGACGGATGGTCAGAGACGCTGCATAGGCGGCTTCCGCCCCGGCCAGATCGCCAAAGGCCAGCCGCAGATCGCCAAGTTTGTTGTGGTTGACCGAAAGATCGCGTTGCCAGTCGCTGTTGTCAGGATCGCGCGTGGCAAAGGCCTGACTGATGGCCAGGGCCGCGGTTTGGGCGGCTTCGGCCTTGGCCAGATCGCCTTGCGCCAGATGAATGTCGCCAAGACGGTTGTAGCTGATCGACAGATCGCGCTGCCAGTCGGCGTTCAGTGGGTCGCGCGCAACCAGCGCCTTGCGGATGGCCAGCGCGGTGGACTGGGCTTGCTCGGCCGCGGCCAGATCGCCCTTGGTCAGTTGGATATCGCCGATGTTGCTGTTGCTGACCGCCAGATCGCTTTGCCAGTCGCTGTTGGCGGGATCTCGAAGCGTCAGCGCCTGAGCGATGGTCAGGGCGGCGGCATAGGCGGTCTCGGCCGCGGCCAGATCGCCCTTGGCCTGCTGGATACCGCCAAGACGGTTGTAGCTGATCGACAGATCGCGCTGCCAGGTGCTGTTGTCGGGATCACCGGCGGCAAGGCCCTTGCCGATCACAAGGGCTGCGCTGTAGGCGGCCTCGGCCCCGGCCAGATCGCCCTGCGCGCTGTCAATATCGCCGATCTTGTTGTGACTGACCGCAAGGTTGCGTTGCCAGTCCGTGTCATCGGGCGCCTCGGCCACGCGACCGATGGCGATCGCGTTCCATTCGAGATACCGCTGCATGGCCGCCCCGGTGTCGCCGGTAACGGCCAGCAGATCGCCAAGATCCCATAGCGCATTGGTGCGCGCCTTCATGGCATCGCGCGACATGCCCAGAGCCTCGACTTCGGCCAGAAGGGCTGCGGCATTGCCCAGTGCGGCGATGGCCGTGGGGTAGGTCAGCGCCGCGCGGGCGGCGTCGGCCTGCAAGATCAGCGTTTCGGCCTGCGACACGGTGCGCGCGACATAGCTGCTTTTCAGCGTGTCGCGGGCGGCCGCATCAATGGCGGCGGCCTCGTCGAGTTTGCCAAGGGCACCGGCGTAGGCGCCAAGGTCCATGTCCTCCTTTGCCGCATCGCGAAGGGTGGCCACCCGAGGGTCCGCTTCGGCCAAAGTGCGCAGGTTGTCCTGAAACGCGGCATAGGCATCGGCGGCTTCGGTCAGCGCGCGCTTGCGGTCGTTCTGGCTTGCCCGGGCAAGATCCGCAGAAAAGACGGCGGCATACAGCGGCGCCAGCGGCATGTCGCGCGCGCCGGCCAGGGTTTCGACCTCGGCCCGCAGGTCGGGGGTCAGACCCGCCATGGCCAGAAGCAGCGTCTCGCGTTCCGACAGCTGCCCGGCGGGGGCGGCGACAAAGACCAGTTCGGGAAGCGCGGATTCGACATAGGGCAATTGCTTGCCGCGG
>JBATAV010000631.1:0-3272 GCA_049662025.1 Paracoccaceae bacterium
TCTCTGCCCTGCCCGTGGGTGCGGCCAGCGTGTTGCGGTGATCTATGGCGGGGGCATCTTCGCTTGTCGCAAGTGCTACCAGCTCGCCTATCCCTCGCAGCGGGAAGACACCGGGGATCGGGCGGCACGGCGCGCGCATCGCATCCGTGACCGCATGGGCTGGCCTGGGGGCGTCCTGGAAGGGTCAGGCTGGGGCAAGCCAAAGGGCATGCACTGGCGCACCTATGAACGCCTCTGCGACGAGCACGACACGTTCGAACATGCGGTGAACCTGTCCTTCATCGCCCGCTTCGGCCCGATGCTGAAAAAGGGGGGTTTTGATGGGTGTGAAGATGGCAAGAAATAGGAACGTTAACTTCACACCCTTAACCGGCAGCGCCCTTTCCCAGAAAGCAGGGCAAAATCGAAGACGTCTGAAGTTTCTGCAGGTTAGCCTGCCGCCCGGTCGAGCACTTCTTCGGCCCACTGGTTCAGGCTCTTGCCCGACAGTTCGGCGGCCAGCGCGGCCTTGCGGTGAACATCAGGGCTGACCCGGAACATGACCTGCCCAGAATAGGTCTTCTGCGGTTCCTTGCCGATCTTGGCGCAGGTCTCGATGTAGTCTTCGACAGCATCATGGAAGGCTTCGCGCAGCCCTTCCACGGTGTCGGCATGAAAGCCCACCCCGTCACGGATACCGGCAACTCGACCCGCGAAAATCCCATCATCGTCGTCATACTCGATCCTGGCGGCATAGCCCTTGTAGGTCATGGTGTTGGTCATGGTTTAACCCCGATCCGTTCCACGAGGTCGCGGGCATCGCGCACCTGGTATCGCTTCGCTTCTTCCGCAGGGTGCGGGCTGCGGGCGGTGGACCGTCGCTACGTCGCCATCCTTTTCGAACCGCACCCGTTACCCGCGCCCTTCGATCAGCCGCGCCCCAGCGGCCAGCAGCAGGCTTTCGACTGCCGCCCATTCGATGGTGCCTGACACCGGATCAGTGAAGACAGCGGCAAGGGTTTTCCGGTGCTTACTGTTCATCGCGGTAAGATAATATATGATAGCAAAAAGTGCAAGCGTGTTGCGCGCCGCACTGCACCAGTCAACTCTGATCTTGCCTAAAGTAGAGCGATTTAGGGAGCTTTCGGGGTGGGGACAGTCCGGGGGCAGAAACGATGACTTGTGGCATGTGTGACGAAAATTCGCAAATTCAGGCGCTTGACCGAATCCAGCCGGGACTGCCGCTCAAGAAGGGGTAGATTCCGGCTGAGTGCAAAATGACACCCTGGGCCAGTCATTCATCGTTTTTTCCACTTATACTCGCCTGTGACAAAAGCGCAGGAACGTATGGCGCAGGCCGCCACGGCCAGTCGCGATACGTCAGTTTCAGAACTATGTAAGGAGTTGGGCGTGCGGCCTGTCACGCTCTATCGGTACGTCGATCCAAACGGAAACCTACGTGAATACGGAAGTCGCGTACTTAAAATACCTTAGGGTGTCATTCTGCATTCAGCCGGAATCTACCCCAAGAAGGTGCGCGCCGCCACCATGGACAACGATCACAAGCGCCAGGGCACGGGTTTCCGGGCAAGTGACCAGGCATTCTTGCCGATGAAGTTTTGCGTCGCGCGGTCGACGATGCGGCTGACCGGAAAGATGAACCGGTCATAGAACTTGATCGAGCCAGTATTGATGTCGCCGCTGCCGCGCGAGGTGGCATTGTAGACCAGCGAAGCAAAAAAACCAGCCACGTCGACATAGCTCGTCTGCAACAGTTCCAAATCTGCGGAGCGCGCCAGATCCGCGAGGCTAGCGCGGGTGTAGCGGCGGTAATGCTCGACCTTGCGGTCCATGTCGCCGAATAAAACCTGAAAAGCGGGCACATATGTGAAGACGACGCCGCCAGGCCGTAGCATCCGCGCGCATTCTGCCATGGCGGCCTTGTGATCCTTGATATGTTCGAAAACGTTGAGTGAGAAGATGTAATCGAAGCTTTCACTGCTCAGATTGGCACTGTCGCGTGCAACGTCGAGCCCTTTGCCGCGCAAAATATCGGACTGGTAAGAGTCGATCTCGAGACAAGTTACGTTGAGACCGCGATCGCGGACCATCTCGGAGAAGGTCCCGATCCCGGCGCCGAAATCCAGCACCGCGCCGGTACCGCTGTGATGGGCCACGACGAGATCGGCGAGAAAGATGTTGTAGCGTTTCGCCTCAAGCATGATCTCAAGGTTATCGACCCCAGTATATTTGAAATCGTCCTTTGTGCCATTGGTTAGGGTCATTAGATTAAGTCCTCAACGGTGGCATATGCGGCGCTGCACCGCTAAAAAACCAAGCAGCGCGATCCGGCATAATTTACCACTAAACCGGAGGCCGCCCCAACTGCAAGCGCTGCCAGCGCGGTCTGCGGCGTTTCCCCGACCATCTGCAACACCGTGAAGAACAGAACGAAATTGACCAGGGCGCCGACGATCTGCAGGCCAAAATAGCGGCCGAGCTGGCGGCGCGGCGCGGCTTTTTCGGCGGTGGCGAAGGTGAAGGCACGGTGCAGCGCCCAAGTCGTGACGACGGCCACGGGAAACGACACGAGGCGTGCGGTGTAGGGGCTCCAGCCCATCATGCTGAGCCCCCATAAAAGCCCGCCGTCGACGATGAAGCCAACCCCGCCGACGAGGCCGAAACGCCCGATCTGGCCAAGTTCGCGCATTACTCGGGCCTGTCGTTGCGGCCAACGGCGGCGAACGACAGGTAGTGCAGCCGCTTGATCTCGCGTCGGCCGAGCGTCACCGTATCAAGGATCACGCCCACCACGAAAGACAACACCGCCATTAGGAAAATCGTCGCTACGAGCACTGCAGTTGGCAGGCGCGGAACTAGGCCCGTGGCAATGAAATCCGTTAAGATCGGATAGAATAGGATCATCGCCAGCGCGATTAACACGACGGACACGAAGGCGAAGAACTGGAACGGGCGTTCCTCCTTCACAAGGTTGACGATCATGCGCAAGATGCGGAGGCCGTCCCTGTAGGTGCTGAGTTTGCTTTCGGACCCGGGGCGGCGGTCGATATAGACGGTTTCGATATCGGCAATGGGCATACGCAGTTCCAGCGCGTGAACGGTCAGTTCGGTCTCGATCTCGAAGCCGCGAGACAGGGCCGGAAAGCTCTTGATGAAGCGGCGCGAGAAAACCCTGTACCCCGACAGCATGTCGCGGGTCCGGCGCCCGAAGAAATATGCAACGAGACTCGTGAGCATCCAGTTGCCAAACTTGTGGCCGGGCCGATAAGCCT
>JBATAV010000632.1:0-2051 GCA_049662025.1 Paracoccaceae bacterium
GAGCGGATCGCGGAGTTGGACGCCATGGCCGAAAAACTGGTGACGCGGCTGGATGCACAAGACGCTGGCGATCTCTTGATCGGGAGAGATTTGGCTGAGCAGTTCGGGCAGCATCGGGGCATCCCAAGTTCATCAGTTAAACGCGTAAGTGATTGATATTATTATGGCGAAATGGCCAAAAATGTAACTACGGAGCCCTATCGGGCGGGTTTTGGCAGGCTCAGGGCATCAAATAGCTCGAGTTGCGCCGGGGTTGGGGTGGTGGTTCCTTGGAACGTTTTTTCCGCAATGCGGGCTTGATGTCGGTGGATGCGCGCCAGCAGATCGAGCGCGGTGCGAGGGCTGGCGGCGTGTCCCTTGGCTTTCAGGCGCATGCGCATGACGCGGTAGAGCACGAGGGCGAGGAAGCAGATCAAGGCATGGGCGCGGATGCGGTCTGGCAGGCGATGATGAACCGGCGCGATCTCGATATCGGATTTCAGGACGCGGAAGCCGCGCTCGATATCGGCGAGGCTTTTGTAACGGGCGACGGCGTCCGCAGGCGTCAGGTCCGCCGCATTGGTCAGGAGGGCGAGTTTGCCGTCGAAGAGTTCCGCCGCGGCAATCACATCTTCATCGAGCGCCCAGGAGAACCGGTCAGCGGTGTAATCGGCTTTGATGAAGCGGGTGAGTTCGGCCTCTGCCACGGCGCGGGTGAACCGGCTGTAGGCGCCCCGGTCGGAGGCGCGGCGGCCGCGGGCGGTCTCGCCAGCGTCTTGTGCATCCAGCCGCGTCACCAGTTTTTCGGCCATGGCGTCCAACTCCGCGATCCGCTCCCGTCGCCTGGCCGATTGCAGGGCTGCACGGGCGAGATCATGGGCCACGATAAGGCGGTGGCCAGCGAAGGTGGCTTCGGCAAGGCCCTCCTCGGAGAAGGCAAGCCCGCGAAAGGTCTCGACCAATTCCCCATAGCGGCGGGCTGGGACGGCGAGGATGAACTCGAGCTTGCGACCCCCTCGATCGGCCATGGTGGTGAGCTCGCCGATGTTGTCGAGGCTCAGCAGGCCACGGTCCGCCACCAGGATGACGCGCTGCACCGGAAATCTCTGCAGAACGGTCTTGAGCATGGCCTGCAGCGTCTTCGTCTCGGCCACGTTGCCGGGGTGGACCGTGTGCATCAGCGGCAAGCCTTCGGCGGTCTGCACGACGCCGAGCACGAACTGGCGGGCGATGCCGCCGGTCTCCTTGTTCATGCCGAAGGCGCGCAGATCGTCGTCGACCTTCCCCTCCCCGTGGATGCGCACGGTGGTCAGGTCGTAGAAGACAATGGCCAGATCATGATCCACCAGGGGCCTGATCTGACGGGCGAGCGCCCCCTCGACAGTCTCGGCATGGTCCATCAGCGCATCCATGGCGCGCAAGAGATGCTGGTGGGTGACGCCCTGCGGCATCGCGGGCATTGCCACGGTTTCGAGCCAGCGCAGGCACCCAAGCTTGCTGTCCGGGGCGCAGAGGCGATTGAACACCATGGCACGGATCAGAGCCTCGGCATCGATCTCACGACGCCCGGATCGCAGCGCGCGCTGAAGGGCGCGATCAAAGCCAAGGTCTTTCCAAAGCTCGTGAAGGGCGAAGACATCGCCGTAGCCGAGGGAGGCATCGTAGATGACATCCGACGCCGAATTTTCAGCGCGCCCGGCTGCCCGGTTCAGGCCATTGATAAGGGCATCAAGATGTCCCGGTTTGAACGCATCAAGCCGACCGAGATTGGCCACGACGCGCAGCCGCGACTTGCCCGCGTCATTGCGGAACGACTCGACAATCTGCAGGTAGCGGCGACCGCCGGACTCTGTGACGCGCGTAAACATGGAATGCACAATATCAACAGATGCGCAGTGAATAAAGAGGCTTAATCAAGTCAGCATGTAACTACACGTTACCGCACAAACAACCCGTGCGGCGACCTAACCTCTTGATCTCTCTATCCCGACAACAGCCAAATTACAAAAAATCACCCATCAACTGTCGAACTTGGGGGTCATGGGTGTCGTATGTCATGCCGGTGGTGAAGC
>JBATAV010000633.1:0-4944 GCA_049662025.1 Paracoccaceae bacterium
GCTGTTCTGGATGGCCGATCAGGGCCGCCTTGGCCGCAAATCCAACGCCGGCTTCTACGCCTACTCCGACAAGGGCGAACGACTGGACCTCTGGGAGGGGCTGACGCCGAAATACCCGCTCGACAAGATGCAGCCCTCGCTGTCGGATGTGCAGCACCGGTTGCTGTTCGCCCAGGTGCTGGAGGCGGTGCGGGCGCTGGAGGAAGGCGTTCTGACCGACATCCGCGAAGGCGACGTCGGCGCGATCCTCGGCTGGGGCTTTGCGCCCTGGTCGGGTGGTCCGTTCTCGTGGCTAGACATGCTGGGCGCGGGCCGCGCAGTAGAGATCTGCCGCGGCCTGACCGCCCAGTTCGGCCACCGGTTCGAGGCCCCCGCCCTCTTGCGTGAGATGGCCGAGAAGGGGCAAACCTACTACGGCCGTTTCGACGCTGACAAGCGCGCCGCCTGAACCGTTGCGCGTCCAGGTCTTCGGGCCCTCATCGCAGATCTTTCGAGGAGGGCCCGAAGAGCGAAAACAGGTCGGGTGTTGCTGCAATCCGTCAATGCCAGTGCCCGGTCGTCCTGCCATACGTTTGCCGTACACCTTGCAGACGCATCGCAGCCTATGATAAATCCTTTGCGTCCAGCAGCTTAACCCGCCGTTCGCTCAGGGGTCGAACCGATACCCGAACCGCGCGACATCCTCGCCGCAAACTTCGGTGATCAAGCCTGCATCCTTGTCCGAATAATAGGGCCGCCAATCCCGCCCCCGTTCACTTTCATTGGCGCGCGGCAGGGTCAGGCGAAAGCCAAGATGCGCCTCAAAGGGGGCGACGTCCTCCGCAACGACCTCCAACCGTATGAAAAGGCTTTCTTTTTCCACACCGGAGGGCAGCCGCAAATAGGCCCCATAGGGCCACAGCCGGAACGCCGCCACCGTCTGCGGATGGTTCAGAAAGCCGCTGAAATTATGGCTTTTCGCCAGCCCCACTGCAGGGTGGGCAAAGCTCTGCTCCCGCAGCCAATGGTAATAGCTTACTGCCCGGTCCCAAGGGTTGCGCACCAGTGTAACTATCTGAAATTCCATCATTTCCTGTATGGAAACCAACCCAAGAACATCCGCCAGAGTCGAATGCTTCCACACCCGCCCGGCCGTCTTGACCCCCTTCCACCGCGCCGCCCGCGCCCGCGCCTTGGGTGTGTCGCCAATCAGGATATCGTCCTTCGCCGCCTTTGCCTCCAGCGCCAGACTCAACGCCGTGCCGCCGGTCTTTGGCACATGGACGAAGATGAAACGACGGGTACGGGAAATGATCATGGGTTCAGAAGGTTAGGTGGTATTTTGCCATCTGCAAAGGCCACCAGATTGGCCACCGCCATCATCCCCATTGCCTCGCGCACCTCAAGGCAAGCGGTGCCCAGATGCGGCAGCAGGGTGACGTTTTCCAATGCCTTCAGCGCTTCGGGCACTTGCGGCTCGAATTCATAAACATCCAGACCGGCGCCTGCGATCTGGCCCGCTTGCAGGGCCGCAACCAAAGCCGCCTCATCCACCACATCGCCGCGGCTGATGTTCACGAAGATCCCAGATTTCTTCATATACGCCAAGGTCTTGACGTTGATCAGGTGATGCGTCGCAGGCCCGCCCGGCACCACCACCACGACAAAATCCGCCGCCATCGCTGTGGTCATATCCACCTGCCGCGCCGGGAAATCCGCAGTCACAGGGGACCGGTTGTGGAACAGAACCTCCATGCCAAAGCCGAAATGACACCGCCGCGCAATCGCCTTGCCGATCCGGCCAAACCCGAGAATTCCCACGGTTTTTCCAGAGACATGAGTGCCCAGCATCTGCACCGGCCCCCAGCCGTGCCAGTTCCCGGCGCGCAACAACCGCTCGCCTTCGCCCAGCCGTCGCGCCGTCATCAGGATCAACGCCATGGCGATATCCGCTGTCGCATCCGTAACGGCACCCGGAGTATTGGTCACCGCCACGCCCGCCGCACGCGCGGCGACAACGTCTATGTGATTGTAACCAACACCGAAATTTGCCAGCAGCCGGGCGCGGGGGGTGGGCACATCGGCAAAGACATCGGCCAGAAACCGGTCGCCCAAGGTGGGAAGGACCAGATCGAACTCGCGCAGGGCGGCACGCAACTCCTCGGCCGACAGAACCGCAGTTTCATCGCGCAAAACCACATCAAAACGGGCCTTTACGGCTGTCATCACCCGTTCCGGCAGACGCCGCGTCAGCAATAGCCGCATCAGAACATCCTTCCGCCCAGAGGCACGTCATGTCCGGGCCCCAGCAGCACCACCTCGCCGTCACCATCTGGTACGCCCAGCACCAGAACTTCGGACATGACCGGGCCGATCTGGCGCGGCGGAAAATTCACCACTGCCATCACCTGCCGCCCGATAAGCCCTTCAACCGTATAGTGTTTCGTGACCTGCGCCGAAGATCGCTTTACCCCCAGGTTGTCGAAGTCGACCCACAGTTTGAAGGCGGGTTTGCGCGCTTCGGGGAAAGGTTCGGCCTTGACGATCCGGCCCACGCGGATATCGACCTTGAGAAAATCGTCATAGGAAATCACTTCCCCAACTCCCGCCCGCGATCCGCCGCTGCCTTCACCGCGCGGGCCAGAAGCCTTGGAAATCCTTGGGTTTCATCCATCAGAACCGCCAGAGCCGCCGCCGTCGTTCCGCCCGGAGAGGTCACGTTCACCCGCAACTGCGCCGCACTGTCGGGGGACCGGAAAGCCAACTCCCCAGCGCCGCAGACCGTGGCGCGCGCCAACTGCATCGCCACGTCCGCAGGCAACCCCTCAGCCACACCTGCTGCTGCCATCGCCTCGATCAGGTGGAACACATAGGCCGGACCGGAGCCGGAGACACCGGTCACCGCATCGATCTGATGTTCGCCTTCCAGTTCAACCACTTGCCCTACAGCGGCCATCAAGTCGCGCGCCAGCGCCAGATGTGCGGGCGTGGCATGGGAATTGCCGCAGATGGCAGTGATGCCGCGACCGACCATCGCAGGCGTATTGGGCATGGTGCGCACGATCGGCGTTTTCCCGCCCAAAGCTGCCTCGAAAGCCGCTATCGTGGTGCCCGCGGCAATGGAAACGAACAGTGTCGGCCCATTCCCCAGCGCCTGCAAGGCTGGCAGGGCCGCGCCCATCATCTGCGGTTTCACCGCCAGCAGCGCCACCCCCGGCGCCTTCGGCACGCCTTCGTTCAGATGCACGCCGGTGGCTTTCAGCCAGTCGGTCGGACTTGGCTCGATCACCCAAAAGGCGCCCGGCGCGATCCCGGCCTTCAGCCACCCTGCCAGCAGGGCCGAGCCCATCTTGCCGCAGCCAAGCAGCACAAGCCCTTCACGGGCAACGATTTCCAAGGACATGATGACCCCCCTTTGCCGGGGGAAAGGTTAGGCCCGTCCGTAGGCTTCGGCAATGGCAACCTTCATCGCCTCGGCCGGGGTCTTGTCTCCCCAAGCCGCCATCTGGAACGCCGGGTAAAAGCGTTCCGCCGCCATCACCGCCGATGCGATCAGCCGGTCAATCTGTTCCGGCCCCGCAATCTGGCCACCCGCCAGGCACAGGCCATAGCGCCAGACCATCAGCTTCTGTTCGTTCCACCAGGTAAAAGCGCCGGTCCAGACCATGTCGTTGCAGCGGTTCAGCACGTCATAAAGCGCGGGCAACTTGTCTTCCGGCGGCTCCATCTCGAAGGTGCAGATCAGCCGCAAGGTCTCGTCCTGCGGGCTCCAGGCCAGGGTCAGCGAATAGGTTCGCCACTGCCCTTCGACAGCCATGGCGATCTGGTCATCGGTGACGCGGTCGAATTCCCAGGCGTGGTGGTTCGCCAGCGTCTCGACAATGTCGATGGGGTGCAGATCGTCCGCGAGAAGGAAGTCTTCGGAAAGCGACATTGCCCGGCCTCATTATAAGGCTTCCGGCAGGCCAAGACCCACAAGAAGCTGGGTGTCTGGCAAGGGTAAGCGTATGCCCGACATTACCCTTACTAGATATGGTGGTCGCAAAGCGAAAGCCTGTAAAGTGATTTCTTTCGAAATCTCCTGTGGAAAAGCCTGACGGATGTGTGTGCGTTGACGCCAGAGACTGCAGTCAAGCGGGAATAGGTGGAAACTGCTGGGAACAGACGAAAAATTGCGCGATTGAAAAGGGTTAGGGCAAAAGAGCCAACGGATGGTGGGCAGTCTGGCAGAGGCTGCATAGTCGGCCGTTTGGCGCGGTGGGCAGACATGCCGCGGGCGGCGAAAAGCCTCGCTTGAAAAGGCGTTGAACGCCAATAAAACAAGGGATTTGAGGGCCGTTCGGCGCGGAGAGTGGTTGTCATGCCCACTTCCCGAACATGCAAATCGGCGATCCGCGACCGAAATCCATTTGCATGTTGGACTAAGGCGTTGATTTGTGGGCGGATTAGTCGGGCGTCTGGACCTGTCGCACCGGGCGCAACATGCAAACGTCTTTCCGACTGATCACCCGATTTGGGGGCTGTTGCAGCCCCTTGGCCTTGGCGCATGGGGTGACGCAGGTACAGTATCGGGAGCGACCGGTTGCAAGGCGTGGTGGTTTTCGCGTGGGTCTGCTTTGCGGCGGCGGTCGTGGCCGCCGGGCGCGCAATCGACGAAGGATCGCCCCTGCCGGTCGGTGCCGCGTTGACCAGCGTGCTGGGCGGCGTGCGGCTGCTGGCGGTTGACCGGGCACTGATCCGGCTGACCGAAATCCGCGATGCGCTGTGAGGCTCTGAGTGGGTGCGCGTGGCGCGCGGAGGGCAGCGTATAAGCCTCATTTTAGGGGCATTGAAGGCCAATGAATAACGGGATGTCGAGTGTTGGAAGGCAGGTCCCAAGCCAGGCGGTGCGGCTCGGAACCTGCAGGCCGTTCAAGTCGACCGCGCCGGCATATGTACTTTGGTCCATGCGTTGTTTTGCCGCGC
>JBATAV010000634.1:0-1503 GCA_049662025.1 Paracoccaceae bacterium
GTCTGCGACACTGCCCCCACGCCGGAACCCGCAAGCCCTGCGGCCGGCGCCGCCATCGGTGCCGACATCGCAAGGCTGGACGGCGCCGCCAAGGTGGCCGGCGACAGCTTCGGTGACGATTTCGCCCCCGAAGGCGCGCTCATGGTCAAGGCGATCCGCTCGCCATACCCGCATGCCGCCTTCCGCTTTGGCGACCTTGCCGGCTTTGCCGCAAAGCCCGGCGTCGCCGCCGTCTTCACCGCCGCAGACATCCCCGGCCGCAACGCCTTTTCCGTCATCCCGCCTTTTGCCGACCAACCCGCCATCGCCGCCACTCCGGCGCGGTTCCGCGGCGAATGCGTCGCCATCGTCGCCTTTGAACCCGGCCAAGACCCTGACCTGACCGGCTTTCCCATCACATGGACGGAACGTCCCGCCCTGATGACTCCACAAGAGGCCGAGGCCGACGCCGCCCCGCTGATCCACCCCAACCGCCCGAAAAACCTGCTGATCGAAGGCCGCGTCCGCCGCGGCGATGCCGCAGCCGCGCTTGCCGCAAGCGCCCATGTGGTCGAGGGCAGTTTCACCACCGCCTACGTCGAACACGCCTATATCGAGCCCGAGGCCGGGGCCGCCTGGCTGGACGGCGACACGCTTGTGATCCGCGCCTGCACCCAGGCGCCGGGGATGGACCGCGAGGATACCGGCCAAATCCTTGGCCTGCCGCAAGCCCGCGTCCGCATCATCCCCTCGGCGGTCGGCGGCGGCTTCGGGTCCAAGCTGGATATCAGTCTGCAACCGCTGATCGGCCTTGTCGCGCTGAAAACCGGGCGACCGGCGCGGATGGTCTATTCGCGCAGTGAGAGCATGCAATCCACCACCAAGCGCCACCCGGCCGAGATGACCGGCCGCATCGGCTGTGATGCTACGGGACGCATCACCGGGATGGAATTCGTGGGCCGCTTCAACACCGGCGCCTATTCCAGCTGGGGGCCGACGGTGGCGAACCGGGTGCCGGTGCATGTCTCGGGGCCATACCTCACGCCCCATATCACCGCGCGGGCGCGGGCGGTGCATACGCATGGCCCGGTGTCCGGCGCCTTCCGCGGCTTTGGCGTGCCGCAGGGCGCGCTGTGGCAGGAAACGCTGTATGACCAGCTGGCGGCCAAGGCAGGCCTTGACCGGCTGGAGTTCCGCATCCTCAACGCCTTGCGCGACGGCGATGTCAGCCCCACCGGAAATATCCTGCAAGCCACCGGCATCGGCCCGAGTCTGGAAGCGCTGCGCCCGGCCTGGACCCGCGCGCTGGCCTGGGCCGCCGGAGAAATCGGCAGGGGCATCGGCGTCGCCTCCTGCTGGTATGGCTGCGGCAACACAGCACTGCCCAACCCCTCGACCATCCGCATCGGCATCACCGCGCAGGGCGAAGCGGTGCTGCACCAGGGCGCCACCGACCTCGGCCAGGGCTCGAACACCGTCATCGCCCAGATTGCCGCCGATGCGCTGGGGGTGCCGGTGCAAGCC
>JBATAV010000635.1:0-3327 GCA_049662025.1 Paracoccaceae bacterium
TTCTTGCACAGCTTGGCGACTTCGTTGGTGCTGTAGCCGGGGATCGTCTCGGCTTCCTTGAACAGGTCATTGTCCTTGGCGCCATAGCAACGGTCGTAGTCGGTGGTGCAAAGTTCGGTCGCCAGGATGATCTGCGCGCCCTTCTTGGCGGCTTCTTCTATCAGCGGCAGGGTGCGCTGCTCCATCTTTTCCTTGATCGTTGCCCGCGGCATTGCCTTCTCCTGCAGCGCAGCGACCTTCAGAATACGTTTCGTCATTTGGTTCTCTCCTTTATTGGATGTCGTCTTATCTGGGTTGGGGACAGTCAGGCCGGGTTCGACTCAAGGAACCGGGCGCGGCCCTTCTTCACCTTGAGTTCTCCGTCCTGCAGCAGGATTTCGCCGCGCTGCATGACCAGCTCGGGTGCACCCAGAACCTTGCGATCCTCGTACATCGAGTAGTCGGTCTTGACGTGCTGCTCGGCGGCGTGGATTGTGTGCTCTTTCATCGGATCGAAAATCAGCACATCGGCGTCCGAGCCGGGTTCCAGCAGGCCCTTGCGCGGGAAGATCCCGAAGATCTTGGCGGGCTTCTCGCACATCACTTCGACCAGCCGGCAAAGGCTGACCATGCGGCGGTTGACGGCCTCGTCATAGGTGACCGTGAACAGCGTCTCCTGGCCGGGAATTCCGCCCGGCGCCTTGAAGACGTCGCCGAAGCGCGGCTCTTTTTTCGAGATCATGTGGCCACCGGTGTCTGAGCCGATGACGTCGATCTTGCCGGCGATCACCGCCTGCCAAAGCGCGTCATTGTCCACCTTTTCGCGCAGCGGCGGGCTGACCTTGGCCAAAGAGCCGATCTTCAGCATCTCGTCATTGGTCAGCGTCAGATAGTGCGTGCAGGTCTCGGCGTAGATCGGCGGGCCGCCCATGTTGCGGAAGGTCTCGACCACATCCAGCGTTTCCTTGGCGCTGATGTGCACGATGTACATCGGGCAATCCAGAACCTTGGCAAAGCTCAGAATACGGTAAGCCGCCTCGGCCTCGGTGATCTTGGGGCGCGACGGCAGGTAGTATTCCGGGCCGGTCTTGCCTTCCTCGATGAACTTGTCTTCCAGAAAATCGCACAGATCGCCGTTTTCGGCGTGCACGCAGAACAGCCCGCCATTGGCCTTCAGCACGCTGAGGATCCGCATCAGATCAGCGTCGCCCAGGTTCATGCCGCGTCTGCGATAGGCCATGAAGCCCTTGAACGACCGCACACCGCGCGCGCAGATTTTCGGAATGGTCTCTTCCAGATCGGCCAGATCCGTGCCCACCAGGCTGCAATGGAGCGCAAAGTCGATCACCGAGTCGCGGGTGCCTTCCTCGATGAAATAGTTCACCGCGTCCCACAGGTTGCCCTCGACGCCCCAGGCCTTTACCGCACCGATATACGGGATCAGCGTGGTGATGCCGCCATAGACGGCCGATTGCGACAGCGTGTCCAGACGGTCGGCGTAGACCGGATGCAGGTGCGCCTCGACGATGCCGGGCAGAACGTATTTGCCAGTGGCGTCAATGACCTGCTTGGCTTTCTTGCCGCTGTCGCGCTTCTCGATACAGGCGACCAGACCGTCCTTGATGAACACGTCGGCAAGTCGCATTTCCTTGCTGTTGACCAGCACGCCGCCCTTGATGTGAGTGTCGTATTCGACCGTTGTCACCTTGACGTCCCTCTTCTTCATGTGGCCCGGATGGCAGGCCTTCCGTTTCGTTTCTGGTCAGCCGGTCACGTCGGTGCGTGTGGCCTGCACGGAGATGAGTTCAGCCGCGCCCTGAAGCGGCGCTTCAGGGATCTGCTATCTGTCAACTCGGCACCTCTGGTCTTTCTGGCGATCATTCCGCGGGAAGCTTGAACCCTTCCGAGGCCCCTTTGGTCGCGCCCATCACCGCCTTGGTGATGCTGGCATAGCCGGTGCAGCGGCAAAGCTGGCCGCGCATGTGGGTCCGGACTTCTTCTTCGGTGGGGTTCGGATTTTCATCCAGCAGGTTACGCCCGATCATGATCATTCCGGGGGTGCAGTAGCCGCATTGCACGGCATCGTTGTCCAGGAAGGATTTCTGCAGCGGGTCAAGCTCGCGACCCTTGGCCAGACCCTCGATGGTCACCACCTCGGCACCATCGACACCGACGGCCAGTTGCAGACACGACAGCGTCGGCTTGCCATCGACATGAACCGTGCAGGCCCCGCATTCGCCGATACCGCAGCCGTATTTGGTGCCGGTCAGCTTTTCCTGCTCACGGATGACGTTCATCAACAATTCGTTGGCGTTGACGAGGTATTCGCGCGGCGTGCCGTTAAGAGTGAAACGAACGGTATGCTTCTTCATTTTGCGGCTCCTTCTGCGGCGCGCAGCCATGCTTTCTGCAAGGCGTCGCGGACGATGATCCGGGCGACGTGCCTGCGGTATTTCTCGGTCGCCCGAACATCGGTGATCGGCGTGATGTCCTTGGAGACGATGTCGGCGGCTGCCGCAAAAGCTTCGGCCGTGCCGCGCTGCCCGATCAGGGCACTGACCGCGTGCTTCATCCGCACCGGGGTCGGGCCGACCGAACCAAGGGCGATCCGGCAGTCGGTGATCTTGTCGCCATCACGCACCAGCACCACGGCAACGCAGACCTGCGAGATGTCGGCAACCACCCGCGAGATCTTCATGAAGGCACTGCCGGTGCCGGGAACCGGTTTGGGCAATTCGATCGCCGTCAGGATCTCGCCGGGCTGCATCACCGTCTTGCCGGGGCCGGTGAAGAACTCCCGCAAGAGGACTTTCCGCGCGCCTTTGGCCGATTTCAGGACGGCGCTTGCGTCAAAGACCATCAGCGCGGGGGCCGTGTCAGCTGCGGGCGAGGCATTGCAGATGTTGCCGCCAAGGGTGCCCATCAGCATGACCGAAACCGTGCTGTAGGCGTTGCAGGCTTCCTGCAGGGCGGCATAGTCGGCCTTGACCGGTTCTGACCGGCTGACCGAGCGGATGCTGGTCATCGCCCCGATGGTCAGGCCATTGCCGGACTTGATGCCGTCCAGCTCTTTCACCCTGGACAGGCTGATGACATGGGACGGTTGCTGCCGTTCCATCTTCATTTGCACCAGAAGGTCGGTGCCGCCTGCCAGCAACTTGGCAGAGGCGCCATGCTCGTCGAGCATCGAGAAAGCCTCGGCCAGGGTTTTCGGTTGAAGGTAGTCGAACTCTGGCGAGACGAGGCGGGTGTTGGTGTTGATAAACATGTCTGAACCTCTATTCGGCGACCGGCGCAGGCGCCTTCTGCGGCGCTTTTGCGGTCTTTCCCGCTGCCTGTTCCGCCAGA
>JBATAV010000636.1:0-2938 GCA_049662025.1 Paracoccaceae bacterium
CCTTTGCCGCCCGCTTCGGGGTGGCCGGGCAGATGCGGCGCCAGATGGGCGCGCACGCCGATCGGGCCCATGCCCGGCCCCCCGCCGCCATGCGGAATGGCAAAGGTCTTGTGCAGGTTCAGGTGGCTGACATCGCCGCCGATCTCTCCGGGTTTCACCAACCCGACCAGCGCATTCATGTTCGCCCCGTCGATATAGACCTGCCCGCCCTGGTCATGGGTGATCTTGCAGACCTCGCGCACGGTTTCCTCGAACACCCCATGCGTCGATGGATAGGTGATCATGCAGGCTGCCAGCCGGTCGCCAGCCGCCGCCGCACGGGCGCGGAAATCATCCAGATCGACATCGCCGTTGGGCGCGGTTTTCACCACCACCACCTCCATCCCCGCCATCTGCGCCGAGGCCGGGTTGGTGCCATGCGCGCTGGTCGGGATCAGGCAGATCTTGCGGTCGGGGTGACCCTTCGCCCGGTGATAGGCCAGGATCGTCAGCAAGCCCGCATATTCGCCCTGCGCGCCGCTGTTGGGCTGCATGGAAAAGGCGTCATAGCCAGTGATCTCGCACAGCTTGGCGGTCAGGTCGTCGATCGCCTCGGCATAGCCCAGCGCCTGATCGGGCGGCACAAAGGGGTGCAGGCTGCCAAACTCGGGCCAGGTGATCGGCATCATCTCGGCCGCGGCGTTCAGCTTCATCGTGCAGGAGCCCAAGGGGATCATCGCCCGGTCCAGCGCCAGATCGCGGTCCGACAGCCGGCGCATATAGCGCATCATCTCGGATTCCGCCCGGTTCATGTGGAACACCGGGTGGGTCAGGTAGCCCGACACCCGCAACATCGCCTCGGGGAAACCAAGGCTGGCGCGGTGCGGCGGCACGCCATGAATGCCAAAGGCGCGCAACACCCGGATCAGCACCTTTTCGTCGCTGGTCTCATCAAGGCTGATGCCGATCCGGTCATGGCCGATCCGGCGAAAGTTCAGCCCTTCGGCCCGCGCGGCGGCCAGAATGCCGGCCTGGCCCACGCCGACGTCAACCGTAATTGTGTCGAAGAACGCCTTGGGGCTGACCCTCGCCCCCGCCGCCTTCAGCGCCCGCGCCAGCCGCTGGGTCAGGAAATGCACCCGCTCGGCAATGGCACGCAGGCCCTTGGGCCCGTGGAAAACCGCATACATCGAGGCCATGACCGCCAACAGCGCCTGTGCCGTGCAGACGTTGGAGGTGGCCTTTTCGCGGCGGATATGCTGCTCGCGGGTCTGCAAGGCCAGCCGGTAAGCCTTGCCCCCCTGCGCGTCGATCGACACCCCGACGATCCGCCCCGGCATCTGCCGCTTGTGCGCATCGCGCGTGGCCATGAAGGCGGCATGCGGGCCGCCATAGCCCATCGGAACACCAAACCGCTGGGTCGAGCCGACAGCGATATCGGCCCCCATCGCGCCCGGCTCTTTCAACAGGCACAGCGCCAGCAGGTCGGTCGCCACCACGGCCACCGCGCCCGCCGCATGCAGGGCGGCAATCTCGGCCGTATAGTCGCAGACATGGCCGTAGCTGCCGGGATACTGGAAGATCGCGCCAAAGACCTTTGTGGGGTCGATGTTCTCGACCATGTCCTCGATGATCTCGATGCCCAAGGGCAGCGCGCGGGTGCGGATCACCGCGAGGGTCTGGGGATGGCAGAAGCGGTCGACGAAAAAGGCCCTGGCCTTCGATTTGGCCACCCGTTCGGCCATGGTCATCGCTTCGGCGGCGGCGGTGGCTTCGTCCAGCAGGCTGGCGTTGGCGACGTCAAGGCCGGTCAGATCACAGACCATGGTCTGAAAGTTCAACAACGCCTCCAGCCGGCCTTGGGCGATTTCGGGCTGGTAGGGGGTATAGGCCGTGTACCAGGCCGGGTTTTCAAGGATGTTGCGCTGGATCGAGGGGGGTGTGACGGTGCCGTAGTAGCCCTGCCCGATCAGGCTGGTCATCACCCGGTTCTTCGCCGCCACGGCGCGCATCTTTTCCAACAGCTCATGCTCGGTCAGCGGCGCCCATGAAAGCGGGGCCGATTGCCGGATCGACTTCGGCACGGTCTCGTCGATCAGGGCCGCCAGCGAGGGCACGCCCAGGACCTTCAGCATCTCGTCCATCTCGGAGGGCGAAGGGCCGATGTGGCGGCGATTGGCGAAATCATAAGTGTCATAGGCGGTGGGAGAGAAGGTCATGGGTGGAAACCTCTGGCATGGGGAAGGCAAATTCCCCGGAAGGAATTTGCAATTTTCTTTCAAGAAACCTGCCCGGAGTTTCGTCAAGACGCCGGGGCTTGGGGCGTCAGCCGGTCAACCTCCGACCAGTTCGTTGTATTCGTCTTCGTCCATGAACTGGTCCAACACCGACAGGTCATCCAGCTTCATCTTGAAAAACCAGGCCGCACCTGTCGGATCCTCGTTCACCAGCGCCGGGCTGTCGACCAGCTTTTCGTTGACGACCACGATCTCGCCATCGACCGGGGCCAGGATGTCCGAGGCCGCCTTGACGCTTTCGATCACGCAGATCGCATCGCCTTCGGCGACCATCGTCTCGGGCTCTGGCAATTCCACGAAAACCACGTCACCCAGGGCGGTGGCGGCATGTTCGGTGATCCCGACCACGACCAGATCGTCCTCGACGCGCAGCCATTCATGATCCTTGGTATATTTCATTTTTGTCCCTCAGCGTTTGTAGGATGTTGGAAAGAAAGGCATGTCGGCCACGGTGATCGGCAGGCGCCTGCCGCGCACGTCGCCCTCCAGCCGGGTTCCGGGCGCGGAAAGACCGGCCGGAACATAGGCCATGGCGATGGGCGCCTCGACCGAGGGGCCGAAGCCGCCCGACGAGATGCTGCCCACGTCCGTCTCGCCATTATAGAGGGCGGTGCCGTCGCGCATCGGCGCCCGGCCCTCGGGGCGCAGGCCCACGCGCAGCC
>JBATAV010000637.1:0-7850 GCA_049662025.1 Paracoccaceae bacterium
CTGGAGGCGCTGGACTGCCCGGATTGGCTGGCGCCCCGGCTTCTGGCCGCGCTGGGGCCGGATTTCGCGCCGGTGATGCAGGCGCTGCGCCAACGTGCGCCGGTGTTCCTGCGGGTGAATACGGCCAGGACCGATGTTGCAGGTGCCATCGCCGCACTGGCTGCCGAAGGGATCGTGGCGCAGCCCCATCCGCTTGCCAAGACCGCACTGGAAGTCACGGGAAACGCCCGAAAAATCCAGAATTCAGCGGCGTTTTTGCAGGGCCGTGTCGAATTGCAGGATGCCGCTTCTCAGGCGGTGGCCGAGGCGGTGCCGCTGACCGATGGCCAGCGTGTGCTTGATCTTTGTGCCGGGGGCGGCGGCAAGACCCTGGCCCTGGCCGCAAGGGCGCGGCTGCAGCTATGGGCGCATGACGCCAATCCGCGCAGGATGGCCGATCTACCAGCGCGTGCGGCGCGTGCGGGCGTTGCCGTCTTGATCACGGAAAATCCTGAAAAAACGGCGCCTTATGACGTGATCCTGGCAGATGTTCCGTGCTCGGGTTCGGGCAGTTGGCGGCGCGATCCCGAGGGCAAGTGGGCACTGACCGAAGTGCGGCTGACCGCCCTTTGCGCCGTGCAGGCCAGTATTCTGGACCGTGCCGCAGGGCTGGCCGCGCCGGGCGGTGTCATCGCCTATGCGACCTGTTCGATGCTGGCGGATGAGAACGAAGATCAGATCGCCGCTTTTCTGGCCCGCATGCCGGGGTGGCACCAGACCCTCAGCCTGCGCTTCCTGCCGTTGCAGGGCGGTGACGGATTTGGCCTTTCTCTCCTTAGACGGGCTTGATAGGAGAAGGAACAACTTGCAGCTGTTTTTTGGCTGCGGTTAAGTCCTGGTTAAGACAATGCCCTTCCTATTGGGGCGCGGATGCCCAATTCCGCGACGGAGGAACAGGTGCTGCGACCGGAAACCGAACTCAGGGCGATCATGTCCGCGTCACGCGGGCTTTCTGGACGTATGCCGTGGGTGCTTGCGGCGGCGGCGGTCAGCTTCGGTCTGGCGCTGTTTGCCGATGGGCGCGCATTGCAGGCGACGCTTGCGGTCGTCGGGCTGTCGCTGCTCGGGCTGACGCTTTTTGTGCGTGGTCTGGCACTGGCGGACCGGCGGCGCGAGTCGCGGCTGGCGGCGCAGCTGATGCTGCTGGTCGGCGAAGATGCGGCCCCCTGCTTTTCCACTGACGAACTGGGGCAGGTGCTGTTCCGCAATGCCTCGGCCATGGCGCGCTTTGGCGACAATGCGGCGGCCACGCTGGTCGGGGTGCTGCACGAGCAATTCGCCTCGCCATCGGCGGTGCTGTTCCGCCTGCAATCGCGGGCCGCGAACACCGGCGCTGCGCGCGAGGATGTGGTGACGCGGCGGGGCCATCTGCGCCTGTCGGTTCATCGGGTGGCGCCAGATCGTTTCCTGTGGCGGATCGAGGAATTTCAGGACCGCACGCCCACCGGGCGCGGGGCGGAATCGCTCAGCCTGCCGATGGTGGTGGTCAACCGCGCGGGCGTGGTGTTGTTTTCCAATGAATCGATGCGCAAGCTGGTGGGCGAACGCCCGAAACGGCTGGACCGCATCTTCATCCAGCCGCGCTTTTCCAGCGGCGAAGAGGTGGAAGTTTCGGCCGCGAACGGCCCTGTCCGGGCCATCGTGGCCGAGGTCGAGGGTCTGGGCGAACGGCGCGAGATCTTCCTGTTGCCCGCCGCCGAACGATCTGTCGCCGATACAGTCACCACCGATTTCGAGAATGTGCCGGTGGCGCTGATGAAATTCACCGCCGATGGCGCGTTGCGCGTGCTGAACCGGGCGGCACGAGAGCTGTTGGGCGACATGCCGGTGACCGGCCTCTCCTTCGCCGATCTCTTCGAGGATCTGGGCCGCCCGGTCACGGACTGGCTTTCCGATGTGGTGTCGGAACGTCTGCCGGCGGGCTCCGAAGTGCTGCGGCTGCGCCGGGCGAGCGATGAGAGCTTCGTCCAGGTGCAGTTGCGGCGCATCGTGGAACAGGGCCGTGGCGGGGTCCTCGCCGTGCTGGCCGATGCAACCGCGTTGAAAAAGCTCGAGGCGCAATTCACCCAAAGCCAGAAGATGCAGGCCATCGGCCAGTTGGCAGGCGGAATCGCGCATGATTTCAACAACCTGTTGACAGCGATCTCGGGGCATTGCGACCTGCTGCTGCTGCACCACGACCGCGACGATGGTGACTTCGCCGATCTGGAGCAGATCCGGCAGAACGCCAACCGGGCGGCTTCGCTGGTGAACCAGCTGCTGGCGTTCTCGCGCAAGCAGACGTTGAAGCCCGAGACCGTCGACCTTCAAGAAGTGTTGTCGGACCTGACGCACCTTCTGAACCGGCTTGTGGGCGAAAAGGTCACGCTGAAACTGGCGCATGACCCGCTGCTCGGGCCGATCCGGGCCGACAAGCGCCAGTTGGAGCAGGTTCTCATGAATCTCGTCGTCAACGCCCGCGATGCCATGCCCGATGGCGGCGCAATCCGGATCGAAACCGAATCGCTGACCTTGGCCGATCCGGTGACACGCGACAAGGTGACGATTCCGGCGGGAGAGTATTCGCTGATCCGGGTGATCGACACCGGCACCGGCATTGCGCCGGACAAGTTGCCAAAGATCTTCGAGCCGTTCTTCACCACCAAGAGAGTGGGCGAAGGGACCGGGCTGGGGTTGTCCACCGTCTATGGCATCGTCAAGCAATCGGGTGGCTATATCTTCGTCGACAGTGATCCCGGGCGTGGCACCGTGTTCGAGGTCTACTTCCCGGTCCACGAGATTTCCCGCGCCGAAGAACAGGCCTTGCCAGTGGAAGATCCGATCAAGAAGATCGTCATCCGCAAGGGCGAAGGGGTGGTTCTTCTGGTCGAGGACGAGGCGCCGGTTCGCGCCTTTGCCAGCCGGGCGCTCCGGATGCGCGGCTATACCGTGCTGGAGGCCGAGAATGCCGAAGACGCGCTGAAGACGCTTGAGGATCCGGGGCTGGAGGTCGATATCTTCGTGACCGACGTGGTGATGCCGGGGATGGACGGGCCATCCTGGGTGAAGCGCGCGCTGGAAGACCGCCCGAACGTCAAGGTGGTCTTCGTTTCGGGCTATGCCGAGGATGTGCTGTCGGCCGATCAGGCGCGAATCCCGAACTCGGTCTTCTTGCCCAAACCCTTCACGCTGAACGACCTGACGGCAACGGTGCAGGGTCAACTGCACTAGGTCGGTTCCGGGCCCGGGATGGCACCTTTGAAACCGGGCGCAACCGGGCGCGGCGGGGCATCACTTCTCGCGGCCCGGTGGTCGTTACCCCTCCGGGTGGACAAGAGTTTCATACAGCGCGAAATCCTCGGCTGCCGCCTCGCGCAGAAGCGCCTCGGTCTGCGGTGACAGGTCGGTCAGGCCGGGGGGAGAGACGTTCAGGCGCGGCAGGATGATCTCGCAGCCCAACCGCTCTTCAAGGAAATGCACGAAGGTGTCGATTTCCTCATAGCGGAACAGCCGGTCGACGCCCTGACCCTGTCGCGGACGCAGGAAACGCCCCTGGCTGCCGACATCGGCAAAATCGGGCCGCGGGTCGGAACACCAGCCGCGCACGAAATCGTCAAAGCTCATCGCGCGGGTGCTGCGGCTGGTTTCGATTTCTTCACGCTGGCGAAACCGATACCAGGAACTCAGCCAGTCACGCGGTTCGCGCATCAGCGCAACCAGCGTCCAGTCCGCCTTGGACGCGGCCTGAAGATAAGGCCCGACAAATCGGCGGAACCGGTGCACGGTCGTGTGCTTCAGCACCGGCGGGCGCTGGATCGACACCGCCGCAAGTGATTCGAGTGCGGCCGCAATTGCCGTGGACCCGGTCTTCGGCGTCGCCAGAAACGCCAGTCGCGCGTCCCAGAATACCAGCATCACTGCCCCTTTTTTTCGCTCCGCCCGTCAAACAGCGGTTTTTCACCTGCCGTGTAAACTATCCGTTAAGGAAACTGCGCAAAAGCTGATTTTACGAAAATTGGCTTGATATGTTCTCGCTTTGATCTCATAAGGGCGGGAACACTTGGGGAACATCACCGCGGATTGCTGCCATCAGGTGGCTGTGGAATAAGGGGAACGGAAATGTCGGTCGCAAGCATCCTCGACCTTGGCGGAAAGCGGGAAATGGACAAGCAGAAAGCTCTGGAAAGCGCGCTTCAGCAGATCGAGCGCCAGTTCGGCAAGGGCTCGATCATGAAGCTTGGCGCGGACAGCCCCGCGATGGACATCGAGGCGACCTCGTCCGGCTCGCTGGGCCTCGACATCGCCTTGGGAATCGGCGGCCTGCCGAAGGGCCGGATCGTGGAGGTCTACGGGCCCGAAAGCAGCGGCAAGACCACGCTGACCTTGCATGTGGTGGCCGAGGAGCAGAAAAAAGGCGGGGTCTGCGCCTTCATCGACGCCGAACACGCACTCGACCCGCAATATGCCAAGCGGCTGGGCGTCAACCTGGACGATCTGTTGATCAGCCAGCCCGACACCGGCGAACAGGCGCTGGAAATCGTCGACACGCTGGTGCGGTCGGGCGCGGTCAGCCTGGTGGTGATCGACTCGGTGGCGGCGCTGGTGCCGAAATCGGAAATCGAAGGCGACATGGGCGACATGCAGATGGGCAGCCAGGCCCGGTTGATGAGCCAGGCCATGCGCAAGCTGACCGCAAGCATTGGCCGCAGCAACTGCATGGTGATCTTCATCAACCAGATCCGCATGAAGATCGGCGTGATGTTCGGCAGCCCCGAAACCACCACCGGCGGCAACGCGCTGAAGTTCTATGCCTCGGTCCGGCTGGAGATTCGCCGAATCGGCCAGATCAAGGACCGTGACGAGGTTGTCGGCAACACCACCCGCGTCAAGGTGGTGAAGAACAAGGTCGCCCCTCCCTTCAAACAGGTCGAATTCGACATCATGTATGGCGAAGGTATCTCCAAGACCGGCGAGTTGGTCGACCTTGGCGTCAAGACCGGCGTGGTGGAGAAATCCGGCGCCTGGTACTCCTATGGTGACGAGCGGATCGGCCAGGGGCGTGAAAACGCCAAGGCGTTCCTGAAGGCCAACGCCGCCATCGCCGCCACGATCGAAGAAAAGATCCGCGCCGCCAACGGGCTGGATTTCCACATGGAAGGCGGCGCCGACAGCGCCGAGGTGCTGGACGAATAAGCCCGCCAAACCAACAAACCGACAGGGCCGGGGCGCAATCCCCGGCCTTTTTCGTCTTCGCTTGCCCGCGCCCGTGGACAGGTGCGGCAAGCGGGGCTAAACGGGGGCCGAAAGATCGAGGTTTTCCCCCGAAAGGCCCTTGCCCATGGCGTCCCTGAACGACATCCGCTCTACCTTCCTTGGCTTTTTCGAAAAGAACGGCCACCGCGTCGTGGACAGCAGCCCCTTGGTGCCGCGCAACGACCCGACGCTGATGTTTGCCAACTCGGGGATGGTGCAGTTCAAGAACCTGTTCACCGGGGTGGAAACGCGCGATTACACCCGCGCCACCACGGCGCAGAAATGCGTGCGGGCGGGCGGCAAGCACAACGATCTGGACAACGTCGGCTATACCGCGCGCCACCATACCTTCTTTGAAATGCTGGGGAATTTCAGCTTTGGCGACTATTTCAAGGACCAGGCGATTGCCTTTGCCTGGGAATTGCTGACCCGCGATTTCGGGCTGAACAAGGACAAGCTTCTGGTCACGGTCTATCATACTGATGACGAGGCGGCGGATATCTGGAAAAAGGTGGCGGGCCTGCCCGATTCCCGGATCATCCGCATTCCGACGGATGACAATTTCTGGCGGATGGGGCCGACCGGGCCTTGTGGCCCCTGCACCGAGATTTTCTATGACCACGGCGACCACATCTGGGGCGGCCCTCCGAGCAGTGCGGACGAGGATGGCGACCGGTTCATCGAGATCTGGAACAACGTCTTCATGCAGAATGAACAGCTGCCCGATGGCTCGCTGCGCCCCTTGGACATGCAGTCGATCGACACCGGCATGGGGCTGGAGCGGATCGGTGCGCTTCTGCAAGGCAAGCACGACAACTACGACACCGACCTGATGCGCAGCCTGATCGAGGCCAGCGCCCATGCCACCAGTTCGGATCCCGATGGCCCCGGCAAGACCAGCCACCGGGTGATTGCCGACCATCTGCGCTCGGTCAGTTTTCTGATTGCCGATGGCGTCATGCCATCAAATGAAGGCCGCGGCTATGTGCTGCGCCGGATCATGCGCCGCGCGATGCGGCATGCGCATATGCTGGGCACGCAAGACCCGGTGATGTTCAAGCTGGTTCCGGCGCTGGTGCGCCAGATGGGTGCGGCTTACCCCGAACTCTCCCGTGCGCAGGCGCTGATCGAAGAGACGCTCAAGCTGGAAGAGACCCGGTTCAAGCAGACTCTGGATCGCGGTCTGAAGCTGCTGGACGATGAGTTGGCCCGCTTGCCCGAAGGTGGTGATCTGCCCGGTGCGGCGGCCTTCAAACTGTATGACACCTACGGATTCCCGCTGGATCTGACGCAGGATGCCCTGCGCGAAAAGGGCAGGGCGGTCGATGTGCAGGGGTTCGATGCCGCCATGGCCGAGCAGAAGACCAAGGCGCGGGCGGCTTGGGTAGGCACCGGCGAGGCGAAGGACGCCCGCATCTGGTACGAGCTGGCCGAGGCGCACGGGGTCAGCGAATTCCTGGGCTATGATACGGAAACCGCCGAGGGAGTCGTGCTGGCTCTTCTCCGCGACGGGGCCGAAATCGGCAGTGCCGCCACTGGCGAGTCCGTTCAGGTCGTGGTCAACCAGACGCCGTTTTACGCCGAATCCGGCGGGCAGGTCGGCGACACCGGGCTGATCCGCACCGACACCGGCATGATCGAAGTGACCGACACGAAAAAGGCCGCCGGCGTCTTCATCCACGTCGGCCGGGTGGCCGAGGGGCAGGTGGCCCGTGGCCAGCCCGCCAAGCTGGAGGTCAGCCATGGCCGCCGCGCCCAGATCCGCGCCAACCACTCCGCCACGCACCTTTTGCACGAGGCGCTGCGCCGCGCATTGGGCGACCATGTCGCGCAAAAGGGCAGCCTGAACGCGCCCGACCGGCTGCGGTTCGATTTCTCGCATTCGCATGCGCTGAGTGCTGCGGAATTGACGCAGGTTGAGGTCGAGGTGAATGCCTTTATCCGGCAAAACAGCCCGGTCGATACCCGGATCATGACGCCGGATGACGCCCGCGCCATCGGCGCGCAGGCGCTTTTTGGCGAAAAATATGGCGATGAGGTGCGCGTTGTTTCGATGGGTTGGCAAGAAGGCTCGGGCAAGGGCGCCGACAAGCGGACCTACAGCCTGGAACTCTGCGGCGGAACCCATGTCGTGCGCACCGGCGATATCGGGGCGCTGGTGATGCTGGGCGACTCGGCGTCGTCGGCCGGTGTCCGCCGGATCGAGGCGCTGACCGGGCAGGTCGCGCTCGATCATCTGCGGCTGCAGGACGCGCGGCTGGCCGATGTGGCCGCCGTTCTGAAGGCCCCGGCGGTCGAGATCGTTGACCGGGTCAGGGCGCTGTTCGATGAACGTCGCGCCTTGCAGAATGAAGTCGCCACCTTGCGCCGCGAGCTGGCAATGGGCGGCAAGGCTGGTAGCCCGGAATCCAAGGAAATCAACGGGGTAAAGTTCATAGCTCAGGTTCTTTCGGGCGTTTCTGGCAAGGATCTGCCGGCGATGATCGACGAGATGAAGACGCGCCTCGGCTCGGGCGCGGTGCTGTTGATCGCCGACACCGGTGCCAAACCGGCCGTGGCGGCGGGCGTCACCGCTGACC
>JBATAV010000638.1:0-1892 GCA_049662025.1 Paracoccaceae bacterium
GCCTTGGCCCTGTCACCCCAGCGTTCCGGGCGCATTCGCCGCCAGCGGCGCAAAGATATAACCCTCGCCCCGCGCGGTCTGGATGGCGTGGCTGCCCGCCTCTTCCAGCTTGCGCCGCAACCGGCCGACATGCACGTCAACCACATTGGTGCCGGGGTCGAAATGCAGGTGCCAGACGTTTTCCAACATCTGCATCCGGGTGATGATCTGGCCCGAATGCTGGGCGAGATAGGTGATCAGCTCGAATTCTCTGGGGCTGACCGGCACATGGGTCAGCTTCACATGCACGGTGCGGGCCTTCATCCGGATTTCCAGATCGCCAAAGGCCAGCAGGTCGTTGTCCAGCACTTGCATGGTGCCCCGGCGCAAGAGCGCGCGCAGGCGGGCGCGCAACTCTTCAGGCTCGAACGGCTTGGGCAGATAATCGTCGGCGCCTTTCTCCAGCCCCTCGACCCGCTGCGCCGCCCGGCCCAGCGCCGACAGGATCAGGATCAACGCGCGGCTGCCCCCTGCCCTGATCCGCGCCATCGCCTCGACCCCGTCGCCTCCGGGCAGCATCCGGTCCAGCACGATCACCCGGAAGTCGCCACCCGTCGCCGCCTCGATGCCCGAGGCCAGCGTGTCGTGATGGATGGGCTCGCAGCCCAGTTCGCGCACCACGGCGGCCACGGCGGCGGCGGTTTCGGCATCATCCTCGACAATCAGGATGCGGTCGGGGCGAGAGGTGGGGACAAGATCGGTCATGGGGCTCAGCATCAGAACACGACGACGTCGGGGTCAAGCACATTCGCACCGCCGACCGGGCGCAGGCCTTCCTTGCCGCCCCAGGGATCCAGGAAGATGTGCCGCGTCGACCCATCCGGCGCCTCGACCCGCAGCATCGCCGCCTCGGTGATCTCCAGCGCGTCCAGCGCCGTGGCATCCATCTCCTGGCCGTTCACCGCCACGATGCGGTCGCCCTTTGCAAGGCCGGCGAACAGACCCGGAGAGTTTTCAGTGATCGCATCGACCACGCCCTGATCGGTCAGCACGATGCCCAGCGCAGCCAGACGATAGCTGGCAATCCGGGCCGGCTTGGTCTGCGAAAGGTCGATATCGCGGATCTTGATGCCAAGGGCGCCGGTGTCGGCGGTTTCCACGGCGGCAAAAGCCAGGGTCAGTTCCTGCATCTTGCCATCGCGCAGGATGGTCAGCCGCGCCTGACCGTCGGCCAGGGCCGCCTCGATCATAAAGGCGAAATCGCCGGGTTTGGTCAGGTCAGCCCCGTTCAGCGCCAGGATCACGTCGCCCGCCTTCAGGCCCGCCGCATCGGCCAGCCCGGCCTTCTTCACCCCATCCACCAACAGGCCGCGCGGGTCGATCTTCAGCATCTCCGCCACCTTGCGGTCCACCGGCCGGGCCTGCAGGCCCAGCGCCGGGAAGGGCAGCAGGGTTTCCTCGATCAGCCCGGTCACGATGCGGTCAAGGTCCTGCGCCGGGATCGCATAGGCGATGCCCACGAACATCCGGCTGCCATCGGCGATCTGGCTGTTCATCCCCACCAGACGCCCTTCGGCATCGACCAAAGGCCCGCCGGAAGAGCCCGGATTGACCGCCGCGTCATGCTGCAACATGTTGATCGGAACTGCAATTTCCACCTGCCGGTCGATCGACGAAACCCGCCCTTCGGTCAGCGTGAACTCCACCCCCAGCGGGGCGCCAAGGGCAAAGACCTCCAGCCCCAGCCCGGCAGGATCAGCCGCCGGCACCAGCCCGCGACGGGGCGCCCCGTCAGCTCCGGCAGCCACCGAGATCACCGCCACGTCGCGCACCGCGTCGCGGGCGATCACCAGCCCCACCTCTTCATTGCCATGGCGGTCGATCAGCCGCACCTCCTCGGCGTCTCCCACCAC
>JBATAV010000639.1:0-18264 GCA_049662025.1 Paracoccaceae bacterium
GCCCCCACCACCGCGCCAGCAGAAAGCGCACCCCATGCCAGGCCACCCACAGGGGCCGGTTGCGGAACAGCCGCCCACCCGACTGCGCCGCGTCCACCAGCACCCGGTCCTCCAGCACCCGGTCATAGGCCAACCCGACCGGCACGAAGACCACATCGCGTTCCTCTGGCCGCCAGCCCTCGACGATGTAACTCAACAACCCCAGCCGCGCCGCCCCGACCCGTCCGTCCAGGCTCAGGCCCCCCTCGGGGAACATCGCCTGCGTGGTGCCCTCTTCGCTGGCCATCTGCACATAGCGCGCCAGCACCCGCCGATAAAGTGCATTGCGGCTGCCGCGCCGGATGAAATAGGCCCCCATCGAGCGCACCAGCGCGCTCAGCGGCCACACCCGCGCCCATTCGCCCACCGCATAGGAAACCGTGCTGCGGTCGGCCACCAGCCAGGTCACCAGCACATAGTCCAGGTTGCTGCGATGGTTCATCACGAAAACCACCGTCGCCTTGGGGTCGATCTGCCCCAAAGCCGCATCCACCTTGCCCACCCGCACCCGGAACAACAGCCGGCTCAGCCACTTCGCCGCCCGCGTGCCGAAACCGAAATAGACCGTCGCCGAAAATCCCGGCACGATTTCGCGCGCATAGTGCCGCGCCTCCTCAAAGGCCACCTGCACCGGCACGCCCGTCTCGGCCGCCTGCTCGGCCACCGCCTCCATCACCGCGCGATCATGCACCAGCCGCGCCACCATGTCGGCCCGCCGCGCCAGCTTGAACAGCTCGATCTTGCGATCCAGCCGGGCATTCAGCTTCGCCAGCGCCTTCTCGGCCCGCCGCCGAAAGAACCAGCGCACAGACGGAAACAGGAAATGCGTCGCGAAACTGACCGCCGCAAAGCCGACGATCAGCACCAACAGCCACAACGGAACTTCGACGGCGCGAAACATCCCTCGACCCTAGCGCAATCCCCCCTCCCGGCAATCCTCCTTCATCTTGGTGAAGATTCTCCGGGGGCACGGGTGCTGGCCCCCGATCCGCCCTCGCCGCAGCGCAGCGATTGACAATGTCCGAAAATGTCACCTATCTGCACCGCAGCGAAATATTCTTGCGCACCGAGGCGCATCCGAGTCGGAGACCCCGCGATGAAAGATCAACCTTGGCTCTTCCGCACCTATGCCGGCCATTCCACCGCCGCCGCCTCCAACGCGCTTTACCGCACCAACCTGGCCAAGGGGCAAACCGGCCTGTCGGTCGCCTTCGATCTGCCCACCCAGACCGGCTATGACAGCGACGATCCCCGCGCCAAGGGAGAGGTCGGCAAGGTCGGCGTCCCCGTCTGCCATCTTGGCGACATGCGTGCGCTGTTTGATCAGATCCCGCTGGATCAGATGAACACCTCAATGACGATCAACGCCACCGCGCCCTGGCTGCTGGCCCTTTACATCGCCACGGCCGAGGAACAGGGCGCCGACATTGCCGCGCTGCAAGGCACCGTGCAGAACGACATCATCAAGGAATACCTCTCGCGCGGCACCTATATCTGCCCACCGAAACCCAGCCTTCGCCTGATCACCGACGTCGCCGCCTATACCGGGCAACACCTGTCCAAATGGAACCCGATGAACGTCTGCAGCTACCACCTGCAAGAGGCCGGCGCGACACCCGAACAGGAACTGGCCTTCGCGTTGGCCACCGCCGTCGCCGTGCTGGACGATCTGAAAGGCAAGGTTCCCGACGCCACCTTCCCCGCCATGGTCGGCCGCATCTCGTTCTTCGTCAACGCCGGCATCCGCTTTGTGACCGAGCTGTGCAAGATGCGCGCCTTTACCGACCTCTGGGACGAAATCTGCGAACACCGCTACGGCATCACCGACGCCCGCTTTCGCCGGTTCCGCTATGGCGTGCAGGTCAACTCCCTGGGCCTGACCGAACAGCAGCCGGAAAACAACGTCTACCGCATCCTTCTGGAAATGCTGGCCGTCACCCTGTCGAAATCCGCCCGCGCCCGCGCCGTGCAACTGCCCGCCTGGAATGAGGCCCTGGGCCTGCCCCGGCCCTGGGATCAGCAATGGTCGCTGCGGATGCAGCAGATTCTGGCCTATGAGACCGACCTGCTGGAGTATGACGACCTCTTCGACGGCAACCCGGCCATCGACCGCAAGGTGGCCACGCTGAAAGACGGCGCCCGCGCCGAACTGGCCCAGATCGACGCCATGGGCGGCGCCGTTGCCGCCATCGAGTACATGAAATCGCGGCTGGTCGAAGCCAACGCCGACCGCATCGGCCGGATCGAGACCGGCGAATCCACCATCGTCGGCGTCAACCGCTTTACCACCACCGAGCCTTCGCCGCTGACCACCGGCGAAGGCGCCATCATGGTGTCCGACCCGCAAGCCGAAGCCGACCAGATCGCCCGACTGAAATCCTGGAAAACAGCCCGCAGTTCGGCGGCCATCGAGGCCGCACTCGCCGCGCTGCGCAGTGCCGCGCAGAGTGGCGCCAACATCATGCCGCCCTCGATTGCGGCGGCGAAAGCAGGCGTCACCACCGGCGAATGGGCCGCCGTGATCCGCGCCGCCTTTGGCGAATACCGCGCCCCCACCGGCGTCTCGCGCAACCCCTCGAACCGCACCGAGGGGCTGGAGGAGATCCGCGACGCGGTCAACGCCGTTTCCACCCGCCTCGGTCGCCGCCTGAAATTCCTGATGGGCAAGCCGGGGCTGGATGGCCACTCCAACGGCGCCGAACAGATCGCCGCCCGCGCCCGCGATTGCGGCATGGACATCACCTATGACGGCATCCGCCTGACCCCGCAGGAAATCGTCTCTGCCGCCGCCGACCAGCAGGCCCATGTCGTCGGCCTGTCGATCCTGTCGGGCAGCCACCTGCCGCTGATCACCGAAACCATGCAGCGGATGCGTGACGCGGGACTTGCCCATGTCCCGGTCGTCGTCGGCGGCATCATCCCCGAAGACGACGCCACGCAATTGCGCGCCATGGGCGTCGCCGCCGTCTACACCCCCAAGGATTTCGAACTGAACCGCATCATGCTGGATATCGTGGCCCTGGCAGACCCCGCCGCCACCGCCGCCGAATAGGCAAACGAACTGCGGGCATCCGTTGGCCCCTTGCGCCCGCTGCCGCACGCCGCCTTAATGCGGGTCAGGCGGGCAATTCTGCCAGACGTTTGCCATACGCTGCACAGACGTTTTGCAGACAGAGGAAACTGTGGGAAATCAGTCTGTTAAGACCTGCTTCCCAGGAACGGGGAAACCATGAGCTTTCACATCGGCGCCAAACCCGGCGACATCGCCGAAACCGTGCTGTTGCCGGGCGATCCCTACCGCGCCCGCTGGGCCGCGCAGAAATTCCTGGAAGATCCGGTGCTGGTGAACGAAGTGCGCGGCATGCTGGGCTATACCGGCACCTGGCGCGGCCACCGCGTCACCATCCATGGCACCGGTATGGGAATGCCCTCCACGTCCATCTACGTCAATGAATTGATCAAGGAATTCGGCGCCAGGACGCTGATCCGGATCGGCAGCGCGGGTGCCCTGCAACCGCAAGTCAAGGTCCGCGACGTGGTGCTGGCGATGTCATCTTCCACCACGCACACGCCATCTTCGACCATCTTCCGCGAAATGAACTTCGCCCCTACCGCCGATTTTGGCCTGTTGTCAGCCGCTTACGTCGCCGCCCAAACCCGCGCGACCACCCATGTCGGGATGATCCACTCCTCCGACACCTTCTACGACGAGCGCCCCGACCTCTATGAGCAGTTGCAGCGCCACGGCTGCCTTTGCGTGGAAATGGAGGCGGCCGAACTTTACACCCTCGCCGCAAGATATGGTGTCCGCGCCCTCGCTGTCCTCACCATATCCGACCACATCCTGACACACGAAGCCCTGCCCGCCGCCGACCGCGAAACCGGTTTCGGCGCCATGATTGAGATCGCCCTTGAAGCCGCCTTTGCCTGAGGATCCCATGCCCCACCTTGCCCCCCGCCCCTGGGTGCCCGCTGCTTGCGAGACCCTGATCCAGCGCTACGCCGAAAAGGCCTCAGCGGCCTCGGCCGACGTCGCCGCCCTCGTCGACCAACTGATTGACCGAAATCAGGAAATTCACGACACGGAATGCTTCAACCTGAACCCCGCCACCAACGTGATGAACCCCCGCGCCGAGGCAGCACTGGCAAGGGGTCTCGGCTCCCGGCCCTCGCTCGGCTACCCCGGCGACAAGTATGAAATGGGGCTTGAGGCGATCGAGGAAATCGAGGTTATCGCTGCCGAACTCGCCGCCGAAATATTCGCCGCGAAATACGCTGAAATCCGTGTCGGATCAGGGGCTTTGGCCAACCTCTACGGCTTCATGGCGCTGGCGAAACCCGGCGATTCGATCATCGCGCCGCCCGCCACCATCGGCGGCCACGTCACCCACCACGCCTCCGGCTGCGCGGGCCTTTACGGGTTGACCACGCATGACGCGCCGATCGACCAGGACGGCTATACGATTGATATCCAAAGACTTCGCGACCTCGCCCATGCGGTGCGACCCAAGGTCATCACCGTCGGCGGCAGCCTGAACCTGTTCCCCCACCCGGTCGCCGAAGTGCGCAAGATCGCGGACGAAGTGGGCGCAAAGGTGCTATTCGACGCCGCCCACCAATGCGGCATCATCGCCGGGCGCCTCTGGGCCAACCCGCTGACCGAGGGTGCCCATCTGATGACGATGAGCACCTATAAATCGCTGGGCGGGCCGGCGGGCGGGTTGATCGTCAGCAATGACGCCTCCATCGCCCAACGCCTTGACGCAATTGCCTTTCCCGGCCTGACCGCCAATTTCGATGCCGCCAAATCCGCCGCCCTTGCGCTGACCTTGCTGGACTGGCGCGACCATGGCCGGGCCTATGCGCAGGCAATGGTCGATCTGGCGCGGGCATTGGCTTCAGCGCTCGTCGATCTCGGCCTGCCGGTCTTTGCCGCAGACAAGGGCGCCACGCAAAGCCATCAGTTCGCCATCGACGCGGCGGCTTTCGGTGGCGGGCAGGCGGCCTCGAAGACACTCCGCAAGGCCGGATTTCTGGCCTGCGGCATCGGCCTTCCCATCGCCGAGGTGGCAAATGACATGAACGGGTTGCGCATCGGCACGCCCGAACTGGTGCGCCGTGGCGTCACCCCTGCCGACGCCCCCGCCCTTGCCGCGCTGATCGCCGAAGGACTGCGGTCAAACGCCCCCGAAACCATCGCCACCCGTACCCGCGCCATGCGCGCGCGATTCCGGGGCCTGCATTACATGACCACATGAAACAGCGCCACCTTGGGGCGAATGGCCCCCTCGTCTCGGCCGTTGGCCTTGGCTGCCTGTCGTTCGGCGGCATCTTTGGTCCCACGACCGAGGCCGAGTCCCTTCGCACGCTGGATGCCGCCTGGGACCACGGGATAAATTTCCTTGACATGGCAAACATTTACGGCAGCGGCATCTGCGAAACGGTGATCGGCAAGTGGCTGGCCACGCGCGGGCACAGGCCTCACATCGCCACCAAGGCTGCCTTCGTTCAAGGGGCTGATCGGCGGATCGACAACTCTCCGGCGCATCTGCGGGCCGAGTTGGACGGCTCTCTGCGCCGCCTGGGGGTGGACCATGTGGCGCTGTTCTACGCCCACCGCCACGACCCCGCCGTGCCCACCGAGGATCTGGCGGATACCATGCAACGCCTTCAGATCGAGGGCAAAATCGGCGGCTACGGGCTGTCGGAGATCGCCCCCTATGCGCTCGAACGCGCCCATGCGGTGCATCCCGTCACCGCCGTGCAGAACGAATACTCGCTCTGGTCCCGCCAGCCAGACCTGGGCCTGATCCGCCGATGCGCCGAACTGGGCGTGGCCTTCGTGCCCTTCTCTCCCTTGGCGCGGGGCGCCTTCGGCACACCGATGGCCGACCCCGCAACCTTTGCCAGGGGCGAATTCCGCACCCGCATTCCGCGCTTTCAGCCGGCGAACTGGCCACACAACCTTTTGAGATTGCAAGCCTTCCATGCCTTTGCCAAGGATCGGGGCCTAGCCCCCGCCGCACTGGCGCTGGCCTGGGTTCTGGACCGGGGCGCACATCTGATCCCCATTCCCGGCACTCGCACGGCCGCGCATCTGAAAGCCTGGATCACCGCGCCCGAGATCGACCTTTCCGACGACGACCGCGCCGGGATCGACCGCCTTCTGCCCCCCGGCTGGGCCTGGGGCGACCGCTACGACGACGCGCAATCGGCCACCGCCGAGCGTTATTGCTGACGCAGACAATCGCGCGGCTCATCCCCCCGCGCGGTGGCGCCACAGGCCGCGCAGCGCCAGGCGTCGGGGACTACGCTGCGGTCCAGCCGCCAGCGGCAATCCCGCGTCAGGGTGGAGTGGCGGCGGGAAAGCCAGAGGTAGAAAAAGACCGAAACCCCGAGGAAAACAAGAAGAAGCGGCATCGCAGGTCGCCGGATCAGACGATCCGCTCGACCATCATCTTCTTGATCTCGGCAATCGCCTTGGCCGGGTTAAGCCCCTTGGGGCAGGTCTTGGTGCAGTTCATGATGGTGTGGCAGCGGTACAGCTTGAACGGATCTTCCAGATCGTCCAGCCGTTCGCCCGTCGCCTCGTCGCGGGAATCGATGATCCAGCGGTAGGCGTGCAACAGCGCCGCCGGGCCAAGGTAGCGGTCGGAATTCCACCAATACGACGGACAAGCCGTGCTGCACGAAGCGCACATCACGCATTCGTACAAGCCGTCCAGCTTGGCCCGATCCTCGATCGACTGACGCCATTCCTTGGCCGGGCGGTTGGTCTTGGTCTCCAGCCAGGGCATGATGCTGGCATGCTGGGCGTAGAAATGCGTCAGGTCGGGGATCAGATCCTTGACCACCGGCATATGCGGCAGCGGGTAGATCTTCACATCGCCCTTCACCTCGTCCAGCCCGTAGATGCAGGCCAGCGTGTTGATGCCGTCTATGTTCATTGCGCATGAGCCGCAGATGCCTTCGCGGCACGACCGGCGGAAAGTCAGTGTCGGGTCGATCTCGGTCTTGATCTTGATCAGCGCGTCCAGGACCATCGGGCCGCAGGCGTCCATGTCGATGAAATAGCTGTCCACCCGCGGGTTTTCGCCGTCATCTGGGTTCCAGCGATAGATCTGGAACTTGCGCACGTTCTTGCCCGAAGGCTTCGGCCAAGTCTTGCCGGTGCGGATTTTCGAGTTTTTTGGCAGGGTGAACTGGACCATGGGTCAGCCTTTCCAGTCAGGTCGGTCGTAAAGCGGCCGCGACGGCGGCTCGCCGGATTTGGACATCACGCAGATCTCGTAGATGGCCGAAGGGTCTTTGCCGAGGATGTAATCGGTCGAGACGGCAAGCGAAGCGCCCCCCGCCATCTTGCCGTCCGAGGTGGTGCCCACCTTGACCATGCCGCGCGGGTGTTGCGCCAGACGGGCGCGCTCAAAGCACTCGCGTTCGGCCTGTTTCACCGTCATCGGTCCACAGGCAGCCAACAGCAAAAGCAGGGGGACCAGCCGCCGCATCATGTCACCGGCGGCACGCCAGAGGCGGCGAAACAGGCCTGCGTGGCGGGGCGTCGGGCAAGGTTGCGGATGTTTTCCTTGGTCTGCGTTCCGGCTTCCACGCCCACATCGCGGGCCAGGCCACGGATTTCGGGCATCGTCGCGGCCTGCAGGATGCATTCCGTCGCCGCCCTTGCCGGGGCGGCGGGCATGTCGCGGCTGACCACGGCATAGACCACGTCGCCCGCCGTGCGGCGCACCGCATCGTCCACGGTGGCCTGCGGGTCACAGGCGGCCAGCACCATCAGCGCCAGCAGGGGCGTTGCATATCGGATCATCACTGCTCTCCTTTGCGGGGGTGTCCGCAAAAGTGCCGTGACCATGCCGGCCCCGAAAGACACATCCGCGCGAGCCACCGCGCCGCGCGCCGATCCTTGCCGATGACCGCAGGGTTTCATCAGAATTTCCGTTCCGCCGGGGCGATCTTCTTCAGGCTGATGCCGCCTTCGGCCTCGGTCGTCAGCGGGTCCTTGTGCACGGGGCGATAGTCCAGCCGCACTTTGTTGCCATCCACCCAGGCCAGCGAATGCTTGCGCCAGTTCGCGTCATCGCGGGCGGGGTGATCCTCATGCGCATGCGCCCCGCGGCTTTCGGTCCGGGCGTGCGCCCCGTAAATCGTGGCCAAGGCGTTGGGCATCAGGTTGGTCAGCTCCAGCGTCTCCATCAGGTCAGAGTTCCAGATCAGGCTGCGGTCCGTCACATGCAGATCGGCGATCTTGCCGGCGATGGCGGTCATGTTCTTCTCGCCCGCGGCCAGCGTCTTTTCCGTGCGGAAGACGGCCGCATCCGCCTGCATGGTCTTTTGCATCTCCATCCGCAATGCGGCCGTGGGCATCCCGCCCTTGGCATTGCGCAAGCCGTCAAAGCGGTCCAGCGCCTTGTCGACCTGCGCGGCGTTCACCGGAGGATTCGCGGCCTTGCGGTCCACCACCTGACCGGCCCGAATGGCCGCCGCACGGCCAAACACCACCAGGTCGATCAGTGAATTCGACCCCAGCCGATTCGCACCATGCACCGATGCGCAGCCCGCCTCGCCCACTGCCATCAGGCCGGGGAAGGTGGCGTCCGGGTTCGTCGCGGTGGGGTTCAGCACCTCGGCCCAATAGTTGGTCGGGATGCCGCCCATGTTGTAATGCACCGTCGGCAGAACCGGGATCGGTTCCTTGTGCAGGTCCACCCCGGCGAAGATGCGGGCCGATTCCGTGATGCCGGGCAGCCGCAAATCCAGCGTTTCGCGCGGCAGGTGGTTCAGGTGCAGGTGGATGTGGTCCTTGTGCGGCCCGACCCCGCGGCCTTCGCGAATCTCCAGCGTCATGCAGCGCGAGACATAATCGCGCGGTGCCAGATCCTTGTATTGCGGCGCATAGCGTTCCATGAACCGCTCGCCGCTGGCATTGGTCAGATAGCCGCCCTCGCCCCGCGCGCCTTCGGTAATCAGACAGCCCGAGCCATAGATCCCGGTCGGGTGGAACTGCACGAACTCCATGTCCTGCAACGGCAGGCCCGCGCGGGCCACCATGCCGCCGCCATCGCCGGTGCAGGTATGGGCGGAAGTGGCGCTGAAATAAGCACGGCCATAGCCGCCGGTTGCCAGGACCACCATCTTGGCGTTGAAGACATGCATGGTGCCATCATCCAGCTTCCACGCCACCACGCCGGTGCAGGCACCGTCGGTGATGATCAGATCAATCGCGAAATACTCGATATAGAATTCCGCGTTATGCTTCAGGCTTTGGCCATAGAGGGTATGCAGGATCGCATGGCCCGTGCGGTCAGCGGCCGCACAGGTGCGCTGCACCGGCGGGCCGTCGCCGAATTCGGTGGTATGGCCGCCAAAGGGGCGCTGATAGATCTTGCCCTCTTCGGTGCGGCTGAACGGCACGCCGTAATGCTCCAGCTCATAAACCGCCTTCGGCGCTTCGCGCGTCAGGTATTCCATCGCGTCGGTATCGCCCAGCCAGTCCGAGCCCTTGACGGTGTCATACATGTGCCATTGCCAGCTGTCCGGGCCCATGTTGCCCAAAGACGCGGCAATGCCACCCTGGGCTGCCACCGTATGGCTGCGGGTCGGGAACACCTTGGTCACGCAGGCGGTGCGCAACCCCTGCTCGGCCATACCCAGCGTGGCGCGCAAACCCGCACCTCCCGCGCCCACCACGACCACGTCATAGTCATGCACTTCGTAAGGGTAAGCAGTCATGTCCGGTCCTCAGAGTGCGATTTTCAAAAGCGCGTAGATGCCGACAGCGCCGATCATCCAGGCCAGCGAGACGACAAAGATGATCAGCATCTTGCGCGCGGTGCCGCGGGCGTAATCCTCGATCATCGTGGTGGCGCCCATGGCGAAATGGCGCATCCCGATCGCCAGTACCAGCGCGGTCAGGATCGCCGGGAAGGGGTGCGAGAAGGTCGCCAGCACCTCGGCGCGCGGGCCGCCCAGGGTGGAGCCGAAGATGTAAAGCCAGGTCGGGACCAGGAAGGCCAGCCCGACGGCCGACAGGGTCATCGACCAGTGATGCTCGGCCCCGGAATGCGCCGCACCCTTGCCCTCGGCGCGCTTGCGGTCGGTCAGATAACGCATGATGCCCTCACTGAACCAGAAGAATTGTGATCACGGTCAGCACGACCGAGCCGCCAATGCAGGCCCAGCCCAGCTTTTCCGCGGTGGGAATATCCATCCCGTTGCCCGCGTCATAGTAAAGGTGCCGCAGTCCCGCGAGGTAGTGGTACCACACCGCCCAGAGCGAGCCGGTAAAGACCAGATCGCCGAACCAACTGGTCGCCACCGCATTGGCCGTGGCGAAATAGGCGTCGCTGGTCGCCGCCGCCAAAAGCCACCACACCGCCAGCAGCACCCCCGCCACAAGCGCATGGCCAGTGATCCGCGTCAGGATCGAAGTCAACATCGGCACCTGCCACCGATAGATCTGCAAGTGCGGAGAGAGGGGTCGTTCGACCTGTTTGACCTCTGCCATCTCGGTTCCCTTCATCGCTGGCATCCCCGCCATGGGGCATGATGCTTTGGTCTATGCGTCCTCATTAGCGTCTTTTTCCGCCAAGTCACGCCCGGCAGTGCCGCAGAAGCCCTCCGATCACGGCATCGAAGGGATATTTTTCAGTATGTGATCACGTTAAAAAAAGCCGTGATCACAAATTCATGGCTTCAGCCTGACCCCACAGGTAGTCGACATACTCGGTGCAGAATGTGATCGACTTGGTGCTGGAATCATAAAAGGCGTTGATCTCTCCGCAGGACTTGAGGGCCACGGTCAGCCCTTCGGGCAGAATGAATTTTTCGTTCAGCCCTTCGACCTCATAGCCCAGAATGGCCGAGATGGCATCCGCCGGGTCCACATCCATGCTGATCGAGGTTCCCGGCGCGTCGGCCGCGATCTCGTCCAGATACAAGCCCCAGGATTCAGCGGTCTTGTCATATTCATCGACGCAGCCATCGGCACGCTCTTCGGGCAGATCAAACTCGGTCACGAAATCGCCTCGGGCGTCCGGATTGGCGCCGTAGAACAGGCAGACATGGGTGAAATAACGCTGCATGTCCAGTCCATGCACATCGGCATAGGCCGGTTCTTCATCGGCGTTTTCGCTGGCCGACTGCAGCCAGAACTCCGCCGTCACCCAAGCTGTAGACCGGGCGGTTTCCTCATCCCACAACTCGTTCGTCAGCACAACCGACAGGGCATCAGCCGCATCTTCTTCGCGGCCCATGACCGGTACACCCAGGATATCGACCAGCGCATGGCCGAATTCATGGTAAAAGATCGACAGCACGTTGCCGCGCACGAAATCCGTTGCCTCTGCCGAGGGCTCTTGCGCCAGAGCAGTCATGGGAAGCGAGGCGAGAAGGGTTGCCAAGAGTGTTCTACGCATTCAATTCAACCTTCTATCGCGCCTTTCGGCCTACAGCGCGCACAGCGCCCAATAATCCAGATCCAGCAGGACCATGGCGTCGTACCGCCCATCGGCGTTCTTCAGGGTAAACGGGGCCGCCCCAGTCTTGACCGCTACCAACCGCAGACGCAAGGCCCCTACTCCGGGAGCCGCCGTTTCCGCGCGGTCCAGCACCTCGGACCAGGCCCGGACAGTATCGCCAGCGAAACAAGGGTTGGCATGGGCGCCGCCGTTCAGCGCCACCATCATCTGCGCATTGGCCAGCCCGTTGAACGACAGCGCGCGGGCCAGGCTGATGACATGCCCGCCGTAGATCAGCCGACGCCCATCCTCGCGGGAGGTGGCATCAAAATGCACCTTGGCGGTGTTCTGCCACAACCGCGTGGCCATCATATGCTCGGCCTCTTCCACGGTCACGCCATCGACATGGTCGATCTTCTCGCCCACCACATAGTCGCCCCAGCGGTGACGCTCGCCCGCGGCAACGAAATCGTAGTTGGAGAAATCCAACCCTGCTGGCATCAAAAGTGCCTCCGGCGGCACCGCGGCTTGCAAATCTGGAACAACCGGCTTTGGCGCCGGGGTATCGCGGTTCTTGCGCACCATCACCCAGCGCACGTATTCCAGCACCGCCTGCCCACGCTGGTTCAAGCCCCGCGTGCGCACCCAGACCACGCCCGATTTGCCGTTCGAGTTCTCTTTCAACCCGATCACCGTGCTTTCCGAGCGCAGCGTGTCGCCGGGGTAAACCGGCGTCAGCCAGCGCCCTTCGGCATAACCGAGATTCGCAATGGCGTTCAACGAGATGTCGGGCACAGTCTTGCCAAAGACCGAATGGAAAGCGATCAGGTCATCCAAGGGGCTGGCAGGCAGACCGCAGGCGCGGGCAAATTCATCGCTGGAATACAGCGCCCCGCGCGCAGGATAAAGCGCGTGATAAAGCGCCCGCTCGCCGCCCGACAGGGTGCGCGGCACCGCGTGGACGATGGTTTCGCCCAAGACATAGTCCTCAAAGAACCGGCCCGGATTGGTCTTCATTCTCGCTCCCGTGCGGCGGGCTGAACCCCGCCCTACATCTCGCCCAGCTTGGTCTCGGGGGTGTATGTCCCCGGCACCTCTTTGGTGACCGACTGGCCGCAGCGCATCACGCCCCGCGCGGCGTCAAAGGCGTAGGTGGGGCCGCCATGCAGGGCCCAGCCTTTCGACAGCGCCAGGCTGACCTTGTGGCAAAAGGCGCTTGTGTCATCGTCCGACAGGAACCGGTACAGCTGCACCTTAGCCCCCCCAGGGCGGCACGCCCAACCAGTTGTGGATCAGCATCACCGCCACCACTGCGAAGATCGTGCCCGCCACCGCCTTGACCGTGGCACCCGGCCGCGTCGGCTTTGGCGTCCAGACCGGCTGCGCACGGTTGATCACGATCACCTCGACCACCGCCCAGGCCAGCAAGCCGCCGAACAGGATCACGCCTGCCAGATCGCCATTCACCAGAAGATGCGCCACCGCCCAGGTCTTGAGCCCGGTCAGCTGCGGATGGCGCATCCGGCCGATCACCGGTGCGCGCATCCCGTCTGCGGTGAACAGGAAAAACGCCAGCACCATCAGCAGGTTGTTCACATGGATCAGGAATCGCGGCGGCTCCCACAATGGCACGAATTCGGCCCAGCGGAACCCCAGCACCATCAGCACCACCGACCCCACCAGCGCCAGCGCCACCAGCCCCTTGCCGCCATCGCCCAAGGCCGCCCGCGGCCCCGGTGCGATGCGTTTGAACAGATGTGCGGCCCACCACAGTGCCACGCCAAGAACAAGAACGGTCATCGGATCACCTTTGATTGAACTGGCGCCACCCTGCCTTTAATTCGACCCACCCGCAATCATCGCCGCAATCGCCTCGGCTTTCTCCAGCGTGGCCAGAGCGGTGACGATGTGCAGGTTTTCGACGATCTTGCCGTCCACCACCGCCACGCCCTGCCCTGCGGCCTTTGCTGCCTCGAAAGCCGCGATCTGGCGGCGAGCCAGGTCGATGTCCGCATCGGACGGCGCAAAGGCGGCGTTGGCAATCTCCAGCTGCGCGGGATGGATCAGGGTCTTGCCGTCAAAGCCCATATCGCGGCCCTGCACGCATTCCGCGCGCAAGCCGTCGTCATCCTTGAAGGCGTTGTAGACGCCATCGACGATCACCCTGCCATGCGCCTTGGCCGCCAACAGGCACAGACCCAGACCCGCCTGCATCGGCAAGCGATCGGCGCGGAACCGGCTGCCCAGTTCCCTGGCCAGATCGTTGGTGCCCATCACCATGCCGGTCAGCCGCGGATGGGCGGCAATTTCGGCGGCATTCAGCGTGCCGGCGGCGGTCTCCATCATCGCCCAAAGGTCGGTGCCCGGTATCGCTTTGGCCACCGCATCCAGATCGGCGGCCCGGTTCACCTTGGGCACCAGCACCGCATCGACCTTTGCGCCGCCTGCAATCGCCTTTGCCAGGGCGGCGGCATCAGCCCGGCCCCACCCCGTATCAAGTCCGTTGATCCGCACGATCCGCGCCCGCCCGCCATAGTCGAAATCACGCAGGCCCTGCGCCAGCAAGTCGCGCGCGGCGGGCTTTTCATCCGGCGCCACTGCGTCTTCCAGATCGAAGATGATCGCATCCGCCGCCAGCCCGCAGGCCTTTTCCAGCGCCCGCACATTCGAGCCCGGGATATACAGGACAGAGCGATAGGGGCGGGCCATGACATGTTCCTTGCGCAAGATTCTTGCGGCAGAAACCATGATTCAGCCACTTTATTCAAGGGCAGAAATGCCGCGCTGCAGAAATTTCGCCCGACCCGGCGCGGGCGCTACCCCATCAGGCCGCGCGCGCCGTCCCAGACCAGCTTCAGCGAAATCAGCAGCAACGACCAGGTCACCAGCCGGAAAAACAGCCTCTCGGGCAGCCATTGCACCAGCCGAACGCCGGCAAACACCGCCACGACAGAGGGCACGAACAGCAAAGCCGCATGTTTCAGATTGCCCGCGCTCAACTGGCCCAACTGCCAGTAGGGGACCAGCTTCACCGCGTTGATCACCGCGAAAGCGATGGTCGAGGTGCCCGCAAACACCGCCTTCGGCATCCCCAAGGGCAGGGTATACACCTGATAGGGCGGCCCGCCGGAATGGCTGACGAAACTGGTGAATCCGGTGACCGCACCCCAGAACAGCCCCGGTGCAACCTCGGCCCGCGTCGGCTCGGCCTTCACCTTGTGACGAAGCAACAGGTTCAGCGCAAAGGCCACCCCGATCAGCCCGATCAGCGCCGTCACCGCCGTCTCGGGCACGATTCGCGCCGTCGCCCAGCCAAAGGCGATGCCCGCCACCGCCCCTGGCAGCACGATCGCCAGCACCCGGCGGTCAAAGGCATGGCGATAGGCGTAAAGCCCGAACATGTCGCTGACCACATAGACCGGCAGGAGCAGCCCCGCCGCCGTCACCGGCGGAATCACCAGCGCCAGCACCGGCACGCCCAGCATGCCGATGATCGGAATGCCGCCCTTTCCGGCCCCCACCAGCATCGCCGCCACCACCGCCGCCACCCAGAACCCGTAGCCGTCCATCGCGCCCCTCCGCCGCCGTTACCGCTAAACCCTGCGGCGAGCGGCGAAAAGTCCCATTTGCCGCATGCAATGGTATACCGTGCCGCATCGCAGCGCTGGACAGAGGGCGCTTAACGGGCTACCCCACTCCGCGACTCAAACGCTCAGGGAGATCCCCATGGCCAGACCCAAGATCGCGCTTATCGGCGCCGGGCAGATCGGCGGCACGCTCGCCCATCTTGCCGCCACCAAGGAACTTGGCGACGTTATCCTGTTCGACATCGCCGAAGGCACCCCCCAGGGCAAGGCGCTTGACCTTGCGCAATGCGGCCCGGTCGAAGGCTTTGACGTGGCGCTGAAGGGTGCCAATTCCTACGCCGACATCGCAGGCGCCGAAGTCTGCATCGTCACCGCCGGGGTGCCGCGCAAGCCGGGGATGTCGCGCGACGACCTTCTGGGCATCAACCTCAAGGTGATGAAATCGGTCGGCGAAGGCATCAAGGCCCACGCGCCGAACGCCTTTGTGATCTGCATCACCAACCCCTTGGATGCCATGGTCTGGGCGCTGCGCGAATTCTCCGGCATGCCGCACAACATGGTGGTCGGCATGGCGGGCATCCTCGATTCGGCGCGCTTCCGCCACTTCCTGGCCGCCGAATTCAACGTCTCGATGCGCGACGTCACTGCCTTCGTGCTGGGCGGTCACGGCGACACCATGGTGCCGCTGATCCGCTATTCCACCGTCGCGGGCGTCCCCTTGCCCGACCTGATTGCCATGGGCTGGACCACGCAAACGAAGCTGGACGCCATCGTCCAGCGCACCCGCGATGGCGGGGCCGAGATCGTCGGCCTGCTGAAAACTGGCTCTGCCTTCTACGCCCCCGCCACCAGCGCCATCGAGATGGCCGAAGCCTTCCTCAAGGACCAAAAGCGCGTGCTGCCCTGCGCGGCCTTCGTAAAGGGCGCCTATGGGTTGGACGGGATGTATGTCGGTGTGCCGACGATCATCGGCGCCGGCGGGATCGAGCGGATCGTCGAGATCAAGCTGAACCCGTCCGAGCAGGCAATGATGGACAAGTCGGTCGATGCGGTCAAAGGCCTGGTCGAAGCCTGCAAGGCCATCGACAGCACGCTGGCCTGACCGGCCCTGTTCGAACCCCCTTGAATGCGCAGCCCCGGCTGCGCATTTTCGCATTTCAGATTGCCCGAAAGGTTGTACCCGTGAAACCCGTCCTTGCCGCCCTCTTCCTGCTTTCCACCCCGGCGATGGCCGAGATCGACGTCTCGAAGTCCATCGCGCAAGACGGCATCGCCACGGCGCTGAGCCAGATCGAGTCGCTCGACCGGCCCCGGACACCCGCCGAGACCTTCGCGCTGGCCGGTCTGCGCTTCCTTTCCGGCATCGAGTCGGCCCTGCAACTGCAATGGCGCACCGGCATGGACCAGGCCCTGGGCGACGCGAGCGAGACGCTGGATATCCCGCTTCTGCGGCTGCCGCTGCCGCCCAACCCCGCGCCCGCCCCGTTCTCCGGCGCGCTGGTAAGCCAGCTTTTCACCGACCTCGACACCGGGATGGAGGCCGCGCGGCAAGACCTCGCCGCCCTGCCCCCCGACCAGGACTTCGGGCTTGAAATCGCCTTTTCCGACCTGTGGTTCGACGTCAACGCCAATGGCGCCCGCGACAAGGGCGAAGGCGCCGCCGAAATCCTTGGCCCGCAGCTTTTCGGCTGGCAGTGGATGGACCGTGCGCCCAACCTGCCCCTGCCGGTGATCCGCTTTGACAGCGCCGATGCGGCCTGGCTGATGGCCTATACCCATCTCTTGTCGGGCATGTCCGATCTGATCCTGGCCTATGATCCGGCGCAGGCAATCGACCGCGCGCTGGCCGCCCGGACGGCGCTGCGGGTCGCCGCACCGTCGTCTGGCAATGATTGGAGCTTCGATGCCTCTTTCGGGCAGTTCATGGACGGCTTTGCCATGCTGGAAGGGGCGATCAACCAGCCGCCGAACGCCGACCGCGCCCATGCCGCAAAGGCGCATCTGCTGCAGATGGTGGCCGAGAACCGCCGGTTCTGGACGATGGTTGCGCTGGAAACCGACAACAAAGGCGAATGGATTCCGAACGAAAACCAGACTTCGGCGCTTGGGCTGGCCCTGCCGCCCGGCGCCGGCAATGCCTGGCTGGCGGTGCTGGCTGACGGCGAGGCGCTGTTGACCGGCCGTCTGCTGTTGCCCTACTGGCGCGGCCCCGAGGGGCAGGGCATCAACATGGCGCGCCTTTTCGACGATCCCCGCCCGGTCAGCGTGACCGGTTGGATTCAGGGCTGGGGCGCCGTGCCCTACCTTGAACAGGGCCCGGTCGTCGACGGCGGCAGCCTGCGGCGCTTTGAGTCGATGATGTTCGGCAACTCCGGACTGATGATGGTATTCCTGAACTGATCGGCCAGATGGCCGCGATCGAGGTGACGCAATGGACTATTCGAAATCCGGCAGCGCGCATGCCGCAAAATTCTCGCCGCGCCCCAAGCGCAAGGATATCAAGGGCGCGCCGCAAACGGCCGCCGATGACAAGGCCGAACTGCTGGCCCGGATGAAGGCCGCCGCCGCCACCAAGGCCGGAAAGACCGACGAAAAGGGCTGAGACGGTAGTGACCCACGCTTCGCCCTACCTTGCGCCCGGCTTTTACGACCGGGCGCTGGCGGCGGGCAAGCACCGCGATATCGTCGGCGGTCGTTGGAGCGAGACCGCCCGCGCCCAGATGGCCTGCCTGCTTGCCGAAGGGATGCAGCCGCCCCACCGCCTGCTTGACATCGGCTGCGGCGCGCTGCGGCTGGGCCACAGGGCGGTGGCGTTCCTTGACCCCGGCAACTACTGGGGCACCGATGCCAGTCTGGCCCTGATGCAACGGGGATGGGAGGCGGAACTGCCCGCCGACCTGCAGCCGCGCCTGCCGCCCGCGCAACTGATCGAAGATGCCGATTTCGCCTTTCCCGGCGTCCCCGAAGCCATCGACTTCGCCATCGCCTTTGGCGTCTTCACCCACTTGCCCGCCGACACCCTGGCGCCTGCACTGACAAACCTGCGCCGCAGCTGCCCGCAGCTGCGTTGCCTGCTTCTTACCGCCTTCCTCTGCCCCGAGGGCCATCAGGGCCGCCTGCCCCAGCCGGACGGCGTCGTCACCCACCCCGATCGCCCGCCCTACCAC
>JBATAV010000640.1:0-2080 GCA_049662025.1 Paracoccaceae bacterium
GTGAAGTCGGGCTTCACCCCCCAAAGGCGGCTGCCGGTCCAGGCGCCGGTGCGGCCAAAGGCGGTAATCACCTCATCGGCGATGAGGAGGACGCCGTTCTTGCTGCAGATCGCCTCGACCCCCGGCATGAAGCCGGAGCGCGGCAGGATGACGCCGCCGGCGCCCAGGATCGGCTCCATGATGAAGGCGGCGATGGTGCCGGCACCCTGGAAGGCGATTTCATCCTCCAGCGCCTGCAGGCAGAGTTGCGCCAGTTTTGCGGGGTCGGACTCATTGAAGGGGTTGCGGTAGGTATAGGGGGCGGGGACGTGGAAACAGCCGGGTAGAAGCAGCTCGTAGGCGGAGCGGTAGTTGGCGTTGCCGTTGACCGAGGCGCCGCCCATGTGGGTGCCGTGATAGCCCTTTTTCAAGCTGAGAAATTTGGTGCGCGCCGCTTCGCCGCGGATCTTGTGATACTGGCGCGATAGGCGCGGGTCAGGCCATCGGGGGCAAAGAAGCTGCGCCAGATTGGTGCCCATTGACCCGCCCAACATGATCACCCTGTCAAAGGCGCCCTTGCGCTGCAGCCGGGCGCAGAGCGTCGCGGCGCCCCGGCCCATGGCCTGCATGGCGATATTCTCGTCCTCCGCTGCGATCGCCTCGGCAATCGAGCTGCCGTTCGCCGCGATCACCTGATGCTTGGTGGAGTCGGTTTCCGAAAACCCGGTGGCGCAGATGCCGGGAAGCTGGGCGCGCAGGGTTTCGGGGTTGGTCTGCGTGGTTCTGGTGAGGTTGTACAGAGCGGCGGCCAGAATCGCCTCACGCACCGGTTCGGGCAGGAAGGCCATCACGGCCATTCCGCTGGCGGTGGCATGGAAGGGCAGGAAATCGGCATCTTCCATCATCACTTGCATGCCATGGCGGGCGGAATAGGCAGAGGCCAGCGTTTGCAGCGGCCCCGCCACCAGTTGGGACAGATGCGCGGTTTCGCCGGTCGATTCGGCCAGCGCGCGCAAGCTCGGCATGGCGGCCGCACGCGTGGGAACGGCGGCTTCGCGCAAGGTGGCCCGCCGAAGAACTGCGGGGCCAAGGCGGTTCTGCATCGGTTGGCCGATCTGATCGAGCGGCACGCGGTTGAGCTGGCGGTCCTGGGCGCGCGCAACAACGGGACCGAGATTTCGATGGCGCTGAAGGCCGAACCGGTTTCGGCCGCGGCCACCTTTCGCTATTGCGCCGAGGCGCTGGACAAGGTTTCCGGCGAGATCGCGCCCACGGCGGCGAACGTGCTGGCGCTGATCCACAAGGAACCGATGGGCGTGGTAGGAGCCATCGTGCCCTTGAATTTTCCGCTGATGATCGGGGCGTGGAAGATCGCGCCGGCGCTGGCGATGGGCAACTCGGTGGTGCTGAAACCGGCGGAGACGGCGACACTGACGCTGTTACGGCTGGCCGCGCTGGCACTGGAGGCGGGGGTGCCGCCAGGCGTCTTCAACATGGTGACCGGGCCGGGGCGCGTGACCGGAGAGGCGCTGCTGCCAAAGCCGCCGCCGGGGCGATCTTTCGCAATGCTGGGCAGGTTTGCGTGGCGGGGTCGCGCCTGCTGGTTGAAGCCTCGATTCAGGATGAATTCGTCTCTATTCTGGCAGAAACCACGCGAAATATAGCTGTCGGCAACCCGTTGATGCTGGGACCCCAGATCGGTGCCATCAACTCATTGCAGCAGTTGGAGGGGAATCTGGGCTTTGTCGCCGATGCAACGCGCGAAGGCGGCCAGGTCGTCACCGGAGGTGCGCGGGCAATGAACGAGACGGGAGGCTATTGCATGCAGCCTACGGTCGTTACCGGCGTCCAAGCCAGCCATCGCCTGTTCCGCGAAGAGGTGTTCGGGCCGATTCTGGCAGTAACCCCTTTTGCGGATGAGGCTGCGGCCTTGCGTCTGGCCAATGCCACCGATTTCGGCCTCGCCGCCGGGGTCTGGACAGAGAATCTGTCGCGTGCGCATCGCATGGTCCGCGGCATCCGCGCGGGCGTCGTACATGTGAACACCTATGGCGGCGCGTATGTGACCGTACCACTGGCCGGGACCAAGCAATCAGGCAAT
>JBATAV010000641.1:0-9978 GCA_049662025.1 Paracoccaceae bacterium
ACAGAACCCACCCGGACTCTGCCCGTTTGCCCAGTTCGCTGCCTTGGCCGCCTAACTGAAGGAAATCGTAGCGCTTTATCCAGCCATCTCCGAAGTTTGCGACAGAACCTCGCGCGCCGCCTCGACACGCTCGGCGCCATCACGCGCGGCCCGATCCACCTTCTGTTGGGAAGTGACCAGACAAAAGCGAACTTGGGAATCCTCGTTCGATTCAGATCAAACGCAAACCGCTTTAGGGTGGTGCTTCAGCCAAGAGCGCGCATGAAATCCGGCCATGCTTCAGGGTCCGCAGCGGTCTTGTCGCGGTGGAAGGTGCTGGCGAAGCCGAAAATGCGACCGTTCAGATCCATGAGATGGGCAACCGGCTGGCCAGTGTGGACGCAGACGGCATTCTCCGGCGTTCCGTGGTTCGTCGCGCGCGCGGCCAGCGGCGTTGGCCCTGGCCAGTTGCGCTGCGGAGCGTCATGGAACCATTCCAGCCGATCTTCACCATCGACCAGCGCCATGGCACGCCAACGGCGAAACGCCGGATCGGCCAGGTGAGCCGTGACGTAATCTTGTGCGGCCTCCGAGACATCGAGAGAATACCCGGCGATCCGCGCCGCGATTGGCGCGAAGAATGCATCGGCTGCGGAGTACCGGCCGCAAAGCCAAGGTCCGTCGCTACCATATGTGGCGCGCGCGCGGTCCCATATCCGTTCCAGCCGCCGCAGATTGGCGGTTACCGTTTCTTCGACCGGAAACGTGGAATAGGATACCCGCAGATTCATTGAGCAGGCGCGGCGCAGGGGCAGAAAGCCGGAATGCATCTCGGCGGCCAGCATCCGCGCCGTGGCACGCGCCGCCGGGGCGGAAGGCCAGATGCCGGCATCGGGATGACGGGTTGCAAGCTCTTCGGCGATGGCAAGGCTGTCACTGATGGCCACATCGCGAAAACGCACGGCGGGGACGGTGCGGGCTGGCTGGAAATCCTGCATCATCGTTGCAAAGGCGTCGGACCCCAGCCGCGCGTGGCGGGCAGTGTAGGGGATGCCGAACCGTTCAAACAGCAACCAGCCCCGCAGCGACCAGCTGGAATAGGCCCGGTCACCGAGGGCGATTTCATGGGTCATGGGATGGTGGACTCCGCAATCTTCGCTTTCACCGCGCCCGGCGTCAGAGCCTGCAAATAAATCCGAGGACGGGTTTTTCCGTCAAGCGGTAAATCGGGGGCGGCGGTTGCTTGGCCCATCGACAGAATGGGCGAGGCCTCTCCTCTGTCGGGGTGCGGCACAAATCGCTTGACGCGAGGGCAGCAGGTTCTTAGTGTCCTAATAATGGAACAGTTGTTCCACATACCGGAACATCATAGTAGCGAGACACTGATGCCCGATCACAATCAGTCCGTAGAGCGTGCGGCGGCCATCCTTCAGTTCCTGTCCAGGCAGCAAGGCGCGGCTGGCGTAACCGAGATCGCCCGCAATGCGGGACTGGGCAAGACCACGACCCACCGGCTGCTGTCCACACTCTGCCACGTCGGGCTGGTCCGTTCGGACGGAGAACGGGGGCAATACGCGCTTGGCTTCGGGCTGCTTCGACTGACGGCCGATTGGCTGAATGGCATGGAGGTGCGCAGCGCGGCGCTGCCCGAATTGCGCAAGCTGCGTCAGCAGACCGGTGAGACGGTCAGTCTGAACGTGCGCGACGCCGACATGCTGGTTCCGATCGAGCGGCTGGATACCCATCAGGCCATCCGCTACATCGTCGAGCTGGGGCGACCGCAACCGCTGCACCTGGGCGCGGGTGGCAAGGTGATCCTGGCCTTTCTGGCCGACAGCGAAATTGACGACCTGTTAGCCGCCGCGGATCCCGAAGGGACAAGAACCTCGCAGGTGCGTGATGACCTTGCTTTGATCCGGAAAAACGGCACGGCCATCTCACGCGGCGAAGTGGTGCCCGGCGCCTGCGCAATTTCGGCACCCGTCTTCAATCGCGATGGCGCCGCCATCGGATCGCTGAGCGTGCTGTGCCTTGAAGCGACGCTCGATGAAGACAACGCGCAGAAATTCAGCCGCCTCCTGCGCGACTCTGCTGTCGACGTCTCCGCCAGGCTCGGCTGGGCCGATGCGGGTCTAAAGAAGGCAACAACAGCATGAACAGCAACGTCAAGAATGATCCCACCAAACCGTTTCGCTATGTCGGAAAGCCGGTCAAGCGCGGCGAGGCCTATGAGAAGGTGACCGGCAAATGGGGCTACGGAACCGACAAGGTGGTTCCGGGAATGCTGTATGCCAAGGTGCTTCGCTCGCCCTACCCGCATGCGCGCATCCTTTCCATCGACATCAGCGCGGCCCGCAAGCTGCGCGGTGTGCGCGCCGTGGTCACCGGCGAGAACCTGCCCTATCTGTTCGGATCGGCCGTCCGGGACGAGCCGTTCCTGGCCCGCGGCAAGGTTCGCTATGTCGGCGAGCCGGTCGTCGCCGTGGCAGCCATCGGAGAAGAGATCGCGCGTGAAGCGGTCGATCTGATCGTTGTCGAGTACGAAGAACTGCCGGGCGTCTTCGATCCGTTGCACGCGATGCAGTCGGACAGCCCGCTTGTGCACGAGGACATGGCCTCATACGACACCGAAAAGGCGTTCACCTCCTATCCCGGCACCAACATCGTCTCGCATACCAAAATCCGGCGCGGCGATGTCGAGCGCGGCTTTGCCGAGGCCGACGAGGTGTTCGAAGACGCCTTCAGCACCCAGTATGTCCACACCTGCCCGATGGAGCCGCACGGCGCCATCGCCCAGGTCGACCGCGACGGCGCGGTGACGATCTGGTCAAGCAACCAGTCGCCCTACAATACCCTTCGCGACCTTGCCCGCGCCCTTGAGGTTCCCTTCAACAAGATCCGGGTGATCGGCGAGGGGGTTGGCGGCGGGTTCGGCGCCAAGAACTATCTGCGCGTCGAGCCGCTGGCGGTGGCAATCGCCATGCACACCAATGGCGCACCGGTGCGCCTGATGATGACGCGCGACGAGGAATTCACCGCCACGGTCGCCAAGCATCCGACCAACATCACCTTGAAGACCGGCGTGATGCGCGATGGCACCATCGTCGCGCGCAAGATCACTGCCATCTACGATACCGGCGGCTATGCGGATTCCGGCCCTCTGGTTTCGCGCAACGGATCGCTCAGCGGCAACGGGCCCTACCGAATTCCCAATGTGTGGATCGATTCCTATTCGGTCTATACCAACAACCCGCTTTGCGGCTCGTTCCGCGGGTTTGGCCTGCCGCAGTATACTTGGGCGCATGAATCGCAAATGGACATGATCGCCCATCGGATGGGCCTTGATCCGGTCGCCTTCCGCATGAAGAACCTGTTCGACCCCGGCGATGCGACCCCGACCGGCGAAATCCTGAACACCAGCGTCGGGGTCAAGGAAACGCTGCGGCAGGCGGCCGAGGCATCGCACTATCACTCTGCGCGGATCGCGTCGGACAAGCCCAATACGGTGCGCGCGCTTGGCGTTGCCACCATGCAGAAACTGACCAATACGCCCTCGACATCGACGGCGATCATCAAGATGCAGCATGACGGGTCGATCAACCTGTTGTGCAGCAGCCGCGAGTTGGGTCAGGGCATCAACACCGCGATCCGCCAGATCGTTGCCGAAACGCTTGGCGTCGACATCGAACTGATCCGCATCAGCCCTCCCGACACCAATTACACGCCCTACGATCAGTCGACCAGCGGCAGCCGGTCGGTCTTTCACATGGGCAATGCGATGATCAGCGCGGCCAGGGATCTGACCACGAAACTGTGCAAGATGGCGGCGCTGCAACTTGATTGCGCTGCCGAGGGCGTGGTCTACCGCGACGGTCTGGTCTGGAAGCGGGATACCAACATCTCCAAAACGCCCCGAGAGATCATCGAAGGCCATTTCGGCGCGCGAGGGGCCTCGGTTCAGGGCGACGGTTACTATACGCCGCGCGATTTCCAGCCGCTGGACAAGGAAACCGGGCAAAGCTCAAAAGCCTCGGCCTTCTGGATGTATGCCACCCAGGTCGCCGATGTCGAAGTTGACCTGGAAACCGGCAAGATCCGCGTCAGAAAGATCTTCGCGGCTCATGACGCCGGCACCATCATCAACCCCGATGGCGCGCGCGGGCAGCTGGAAGGCGCCATCGCGCAGGGAGTTGGCGCGACGCTGATGGAAGAAATGGTCGTCGTCGACGGCACGGTGACCAACCCGTCTTTCTCGGAATACAAAATCCCGACCACGCTGGATGTGCCCGAGGTCGAGTCGATCTTTGTCGAAACCTATAACGAGAACGGGCCGTTCGGGGCCAAGGGCATCGGCGAGCCGGCGCTTGCGGCAACACCTTCGGCAATCGCCAACGCAATCTATAACGCCACCGGCGCGCGGGTGACCAGCCTGCCGATCACGCCGGAAAAGGTGCTGAAGGCGCTACGGGAGATCCGGAAATGACCGCAGATTTTTTCGGCCAACGCGACAGGGGGCAGCCATGACGCACAAGTTGGCTATGACCATTAACGGCGAAGAGCACGATTTCGACATCCCCGCCAACTGGACGCTGCTTCAACTGCTTCGCGACCACGTCAACCTGCGCGGCACCAAGGATGCCTGTCGCCAGGGAACCTGCGGCTCCTGCACGGTCTTGATCGACGGTGTGCCGAAGCGTGCCTGTCTGGAACTTGCCGTGCGCTGCGACAACAAGCAGATCCAGACGGTCGAAGGGCTGCAGGTGGACGGCAAGCTGCATCGCCTGCAACAGGCCTTCATAGACGAAGGCGCCGTTCAATGCGGCTTTTGCACCTCGGGCATGCTGATGATGGCGTCGGCCTTTCTTGAGGAAACGCCACACCCCAGCGAAAGCCAGGTTCGCGAGGCGCTGGTCGGCAATCTGTGCCGTTGCACCGGATATACCAGCATCGTGCGCGCCGTTCTTGCAGCGGCAGAGCACCCCGCGCCTGCGGGTGAATTGGAGCAGGGAGCCACAAGATGACGTTGCCAGCATTCGAATATGCCGCGCCGAGAACGATCGAAGACGCTATTTCTCTGCGCCAGGAACATGGCGACGATGCCGTGCTCATGGCGGGCGGTCTGATCCTGGTGATCCTCCTGCGCGAGCGCCTGACCCGGCCGCAGGTCGTGGTCAGCCTGTCGGAAATCCCGCAACTGCACGGCATCGGTGCCAATGGGGTGCTGCGTCTGGGTGCTATGTCGACACACACCCAAGTCAGTTCATCCCCGGTGGTGAAGGGGTTTGCCCCGTTGCTGGCCGAGGCCTGTCGCCACATCGGATCACCGGCAATCCGCAACTCGGCGACCCTTGGCGGCAACCTGAGCCATGCCGACCCGGCGTCAGACGCCGCCCCTGCCCTGCTTGCGCTGGATGCCGTGGCGGTGATTATCGGCCCGAAAGGCGAGCGGCGGGTTCCGTTCCATCACTTCTTCAACGGTATTTTCGACACCGCCGTTGCGGAGAACGAGATCCTTACGGCCATCGAGGTCCCCAAGGCGGCCTCGGGCACCAGGACACGCTATTGCAAGTTCACCAGCACTTCGGCAGAGTCCTATTCCACCGTCACAACAGCGATTTCGTTGACCCGCGACCAATCCGGCCGATGCCTCGATGCGCGGATCGGCCTTGGCAGTGTCGCACCGACGGCAATCCGCGCCACGGCGGCCGAAGACATGCTGCGCGGCCAGATGCCAAGCCGCGAACTGATTGCCGAAGTCGCCGAAGCAGCGCGCGCCGAGACCGATCCGGGCAGCAGCGCACAGGCCACGGCCGACTACCGGCGCGACATGACCGGTGTCTGGGTGCGCCGCCTGCTTGAGGAAATCTGCGCCGGGGAATGACCCGATTCCCCCACGCCCCTGCAGGAAAGGACCGCCTGTGACCACGATCTGGTATACCCGTTGTCCCGCGCCCACGGCGGCCTCGGTTGCGATCCGGCAGGGCTGGCTGGACGAAGAATTCGCCCCAGACGGCATCGCCGTCCGCTCGCTTGCCGATGCACCGGACGAAAAGCTGCGCCACGCACATTACAGCCACGACCACCCGGCGCTGTTCCGCTTTGGCGGCTATGTCCCGCCGCTGATGGCGCAATCCCGCGGGGTCGAAATGAAGGTGATCGGGATGGCTTGGCACGACCGGGTGTCGGGGTTCTTTGCCCTGCCCGAATCCGGACTCCGGCGCGGCAAAGACCTGAAAGGCCGGCGCATCGCCCTGCCGATCCGGCGCAACGACGGGGTCGACTGGTGGCGCGCAACCGTGCTGGCGGGGATCGAACAGCTACAGCGCACAACCGGCCTGTCGGCCGATGATTTCACCGTTGTCCCGATCGAGATCGACCGCACCTATTTCGCCGACGCCACCACCTCGGCCGCATCGCACCAGTCGCTTTGGGGCACGCGCAGCCAGTTCGCCGTCCAGCGCGAGGAAGTCGCAGCCCTCTATCGCGGCGAAGTGGATGCGATCTATTCCGATGCGGCACTTGCCGCCGTATTGCAGGCCACGACCGGGGCGATGCCGGTCGAGCTCCTGCGCGGATATGAAGACGACAGCGAGGCCGGTTTCGGCCACCCGAACGTGCTGACCGTCTCGGCGCGACTGCTGGCCGAACGGCCGGATCTGGTTGACCGCTGGGTCGCACGGCTGTTGCGGGCGCAGGCCTGGGTTTGGCAAAACATCTCGGAAACCCGTCGCATCTTTGCCAATGACACCGGCTTGCCCGAGGCGCTGCTCGACCAGGGCTATTCCGCCCGACTGACCGATCAGGTCGACGTTTCACTGTCAGAAAACCGCATTGCCCTGCTCAGACACAAGTACGATCACCTGCTGCAACACGGATTTCTGGGCAGCGCCTTCGACTTTGCGGCCATGATCGACCACGGCCCATTGAACCGGGCCTTGTCGCGGGTTTCCTGACGGGTTCCCGACGCGACTGCGGAACATCCGAACGCCATGCATCCTGGCTGCCACCACCAACCATCGGGCCATCCAGCTTTGTCACACCAGCTCGCGGTAGAGCCCGGACATCGGCATTCCGATTCACATAATACTGGGGAATGTGGTTGGTAGCGATACTCATTTGTTTTTATATTTTGGCTGAAGGATGATGCCGACAACGGCGTTCCGGCCGATGCGGTCGCGGCATGCCGCACCAGGCTGAGTGGCACGGCACCGATACCATGCGGGCGGTCCGTTCTAACGCTGGCGGAAAAGAAGTGACTGAATGGGGGTTGAAATGACTGCTGTCCAACCGCGACCGGGCCTTTTGAACATCCGCGAACACATGATCGGCGCCCCGGCGGCGGCGGCACCTCCGGCAATCCACATCGGCTCGAACGAATGTGCCTTCGGCGCAAGTCCACGCGCCTACGCTGCGGCGACAGCGGCGGTGCGCGACTTCTCGCGCTATCCCGAAGGCGGACCCGAGCATCTTGCCGCCGCCATCGGCAAGGCCTGGAAACTGGACCCCGACCGGATCGCCTGCGGCAACGGATCGGATGACCTGCTGGCGCGACTGGCGCGGGCGTTTCTTCGGCCGGGAGATGAGCTGATCTGCAGCATCAACGGCTATCAGAAGTTCCCCAACTACGCCCATGCCAACGATGCCATACCGGTCGCCGTCGCCGATAACGACTTCATGGCCGATGTTGACGCCATCCTGGCCGCAGTGACGCCGCGAACGCGCATCGTGATGATCGCCAACCCCGACAACCCGACCGGATCGCTGCTGAAGGCCTCGGAAGTGCGCCGCCTGCATGCCGGCCTGCCCGGCAACGTGGTGCTGGTGCTGGACTCGGCCTATGCGGAATTCGCCACATCTGCGGATTTTGAAATGCCCGACCGGCTGGTCGAGGAATTCGACAACATCGTCATGACCCGGACCTTCTCGAAGGTCTACGGGCTGGCCGGGGCCCGTGTCGGCTGGATCTACGGCCCACCGACGGTGATCGACGCCGTCAAGCGCATCGGCATCACCTTTCCGCTGAGCGGCGCATCACTGGCGGCGGCCTGTGCGGCGGTCGAAGACGAGGCGCATATGCGACATGTCATCGCCGAGACCCTGCGTCTGCGCAAAGCCTTCAGTGGGAAACTTTCAGCATTGCGGCTGAAAGTCTATCCGTCCGAGACCAATTTCGTTCTGGTCCGGTTTCCAGATCCGGCCCGCGCTGCGGTGGCAGCCGACAGGTTCCTGCTGTCGAAAGGAATCATGGCCCGCCGCTTCGGCGCCCCCAACTTCACCGACTTCGTGCGGTTCACCATCGGTCTTGAAGGCGAGATGACCACGACCGCAGATGTCCTTGCGGAATTTCTCGCGATGGAGGGGGTTGCGTGATGGCGGTCGCTGCCAGACAGGCCGAACTTGTCAACGACCCGATCAGCGGTGCCACGGTGATCGCGGCGCTCAAGGCTGCCGAGGTCGAAATCGTCGTGGCGCTGCCCGATCTTGAGACCTGCGAAAAGCTGCTGTGGCCGATCGCTTCGGACACCGAACTTCGTCTGGTCCAGGTCTGCAAGGAAGATGAGGGCGTCTCGATCTGCGCCGGGCTGTCCTATTGCGAAAAGCGCGCCATCCTGTTGATGCAGCACACCGGCTTTCTGGATTCGATCAATGCGATCCAGTCGATCGGGGTCAACTACCAGTTGCCGGTGATCATGCTTGTCGGATTGCAGGGGCTGGAAGCCGGCCAGTCATTGGCAGAATGCGAAAACCTTGGTGTGCGCCTGATGGAGCCGATGATTCAGGCAATGGGTCTGGATTACACGATCCTTGACCGGGAACCCGATGCCGCCGGTCTGACGGCAATCATCAAGGCGTGCTACGCCAACTCAAAGCCACATGCGTTCCTTTTCGGACGGAGGCCTGTCTGAGCCATGATGAAACGTGACGCCGCGCTTGAGGTCCTTGCCCGCAAATATCCCGACGGCATCGTCGTGGCGGTCTTTCAGTCGGCATTCGACTGGATGGTGATCCGGCCTCACCCGCTGAATTATCTTTGCACCGGCACGATGGGCCAGGCCGCATCGCATGCGCTGGGGCTGGCGATCGGCTGCCCCGAAGAAAAGGTCGTCGTGCTTGATGGCGATGGCAGCCTGCTGATGAATCTTGGCGCGCTGGTCACGACGGCCAACGCCGCACCGAAGAATCTGGTACATTTCATCTGCTACAATGGGCTTTACGAGGTCAACGGTCGCTTCCCGGTGCCCTGTGGCCACGACATCGACTTTGCCGGAATCGGAAAGGCGGCGGGAATTCCGCATGTCTTCAACTTCACCGATCTGGCCGATCTCGGCGCCCGGCTGGACGAGGTGCTCAGCGTCGAAGGCCCGGTTCTTGCCGTCCTGCATGTCGAGCAGGGGGCGGCCCATCCGCATGATTATGTCGCGCTGCACAGCGCGGAATCGCGGCAGACCTTCCGCACCGCCTTGGCCGAGCGTCGCGCCACCGCCGGTTGAAGCGCTGTCAGGATGGCCAGGCCGTGAACAGCCGTCCGGCTCCCGGTCAGGCCGCAGAGCCGCGTTTCTTCTTGTGGGCGGCACGCAAGGTTGGAATGATCCCTATTCCACCTCCCAATGCGAGGTCGGGATTCACCTGCTCCATATATTCACCAAGGATCTCGATGAACTGCTCCGATAGCCGCGACAGGGGTTTGTCAGCGGAATAGATCATCACCAGATCCTGTCTGATTTCCGGCTCGAACGGCAGAAAGACCAGGCCATCGGGAAGCGTGCCGGATGAAGTTACCGGGCCGATGATCGACACTCCCAGCCCGGCCGCGACCAGCCCGCATACGCCGTCGGCGGAGCGCACTTCGAGTTTCATGTCACGGGTGACCCCGGCTGCATTGAAAACGGCATCGACCTGGTGCCGGAAAGTCGAGTCGCTCATGAACGAGATGAATGGTTGCCCGGCAAGATCGCCCGGCCGGATCATCGGTTTCGTTGCAAGCGGGTGGGACTTGGG
>JBATAV010000642.1:0-2399 GCA_049662025.1 Paracoccaceae bacterium
CCTTTGCCCCGCCTTGCACCCGTTCGAACAGATCCATCACGTCCTGGTTGATCATGCGGATACAACCGGATGAGGCGTTGCGGCCGATTGACTGCCAGTCCGGCGTGCCGTGGATGCGGTAGCCGTAATCGACGCCATTCGACAGCAGATATATGGCCCGCGAGCCTAGCGGGTTGGTCGGCCCGCCGGGCTGGCCCTTTTCCCATTTCGACAATTCCGGCTTGCGCGCGATCATCTCTTTGGGCGGTGTCCAGGTTGGCCAAAGCTTTTTCTCGGCCACGACCGCTTCGCCCGACCATTGGAACCCGGCCTTGCCGACGGCGATGCCGTAGCGCAGCGCCTGGCTTTTGCCCATGACGTAGTAAAGCACCCGTTGGCTGGGATCGATGATGATCGTGCCGGGCGCCTGGTCGGTGGCATATTCCACCACCTGGCGGCGGTAGGGTTCGGGGATCTGGTCCACGGGCAGGGCCGGCACGGTATACTGGCCGTCGGATTTGGCCAGATAGACGTTGTCTTCGGGACTGGGCAGTGGCGGCGCGCCGGGCACGGCGGCTTCGGTTGCGCCCATGGGTTGTCCGGTCATCGGATCGACACAGGCGGTCAGCAGCAGGGCTGCGGCAAGCGCCAGCGCCGTGGTCTTGAAACGAGAGGCCGAGGTGGTGAAATTTCCGCCGATCAGGGGCATGCGAGGCTCATATATTTCCATTCCGGGAACAATGCCCCCGGATTCCATTGGTGCGAGCGTATCCGAGGACGCGGGTAGCGTCAAACCGCCACAGGCGGGCAATGCGCAATGCCGCCTGCTTATGACGGTTTCGTGAACGCGACGCGGCGGTTACAGGGCGGTGCGCAGCGACCACAACTCGGGGAAAAGCTGCACATCGAGCATCCGCTTGAGGTAGGCGATGCCCGAAGTGCCGCCGGTGCCGCGCTTGAAGCCGATCACCCGTTCCACCGTGGTGACGTGGTTGAAGCGCCAGCGGCGGAAGTAATCCTCGAAGTCCACCAGCTTTTCGGCCAGCTCATAAGCCTCCCAGTGGGTTTGCGGATCGCGGTAGACTTGCGCCCAGACCTCTTGCACACCGGCATCGAAGGTCCAGGGCGCGGCCAGATCGCGGGTCAGCACATGGGCGGGGACGGCGAGGCCCTGGCGGTGCAGAAGGCGCAAGGCTTCGTCATACAGGCTGGGGCGGGCCAGTTCGGCCTGAAGCCGGGCGGTCAGGTCGGGGCGGTGGGCGTGCGGCGCCAGCATGGCCAGGTTGCGGTTGCCGACGGCGAATTCGATCAGCCGGTATTGCCAGGACTGAAAGCCGGAGGATTGGCCGAGGCTTTCGCGGAAGGTGGTGTAATCGGCGGGCGTCATGGTGCGCAGCACGTCCCAGGCGTTGTTCAACTGCTCCATGATGCGCGAGATCCGGGCCAGCATCTTGAACGCCTCGCGCGGGCGGTCGGCGGCGACCATGGCACGCGCGGCGTTCAATTCGTGCAGGGCAAGGCGCATCCAGAGTTCCGAGGTCTGGTGCTGGATGATGAACAGCATCTCGTCATGCGCCTGCGTAAGCGGGCGCTGGGCGGTCAGGATCTGGTCGATGGCCAGATAATCGCCATAGGACATGCGCCCGTCGAACGACATCTGGGCACCATCGGCGGCGGGGTCTGGAAGTTCGGTCATTGGCTTTTCTCCTGTGGAATGAATGGGTTCAGGGGAAAAGTTCAGGCCTTGTATCAAGAACGGACAACTGCCCCATCCGCCGCCACTGCGCCACCCAGCCGGCCGGGCGGCACAGTGGTGGAAGGGCGCAGGCGTTCAGCATCCCGCCAGCCCCAAGGCGGTGCAGACCTGCGGATCAAGGGTGTAGCTGTCGTCCGAGACGCTGACCCGCATGGTGCCGCGCCAGGACCAGACCGCCCAGCCGATGCCCCGGTCTTCGGCGGCGCGACGCTTGTCGGCGATGAAGGCGAGGTAGCTGTCGCGGTCCAGTTCGGTACCGTCGGCGGTTTCGCGCATGGCGCCGAATTCATCCAGAATCAACCGGTTGCGCGGGATGCCATGCGCATCGGCCCAGAGTGCCGCCTGTTCCAGCGGCTGGGCGACCTCGTCGCCGCCCTCCCGATAGTCCAGCAGCGCGGTGTCGAGGTCAGCGGAGGTGGCCGAGGCGTCGCCTGCGGCTTCGGCCCGCGCGAGGGCGTCGTCAAACAGGCGGTCGGCGGTCGGATCGTCGAGCTTGTCGGGCGGATAGGGGATGCCCGAGAAAAAGCGCGCCGGCTCATCCGTCCAGGTCGCGCCCTGGTGGGTGAACAGGAACGGGTCGTAGCTGTGGATCGACCACAGCACGTTGGCATCGCCGATCAGCGCGGGGTCAAGTTGGGCCAGCGCCCAGGCGCCGCCCCAGCAG
>JBATAV010000643.1:0-5666 GCA_049662025.1 Paracoccaceae bacterium
TATGGCAGTTTCGACGCGGTGGTCGAGTTGATCCGCGAAAAGCGCGACATGCTGTTTCTGAAAGAGGTGGAAGAGAGCGTCCGGCTGGTGCGCTATTCCCCCGGCCGGATCGAATTCGAACCCGCCCCCGAGGCGCGCCCCGACCTTGCAGCCCGGCTGGGCCAGCGGTTGCAGGGCTGGACGGGCGCGCGGTGGGGTGTCTCGGTCGTGGCCCAGGGCGGGGCGCCGACGCTTGCCGAAGCACGCGATGCCGGGCGGCGGGAGGCCGAGGCCGAGGCGCAGGAAAACCCGCTGGTTCAGGCGGTTCTGGCGGCCTTTCCCGGCGCGAAGATCACCGATATCCGCACCCCCGAGGCGATGGCTGCGCAGGCGGCGGCCGAGGCCCTGCCCGAGGCCGAACCCGAGATGGATGACGATTGGGACCCGTTCGAGGAATGATCCCGCCGATCCGCCGTGCGCTTTCGTCGGATGCGCCCGAGGTGGCGCGGCTGAACGGCCATGTGCAGGGCTGGCATGCCGCGCAATATCCGCAGACCTTCTTTGCCCGACCCGACCTTGCCGCGCTGACCGCCCATTTCGCCGACCGTCTGGCCGACCCTGCCGTGACCTGCTTTCTGGCGGGCGATCCGGCCCAGGGCTATGCGCTATGTGCCTTGCAAGACCGCCCGCTGTCGGTGTTTTCGCCACCCGTCCGGCGGCTGATGATCGACCATGTCGCAGTTGTCCCCGATGCCCGGCGGCAGGGCATTGGCCGCGCGCTTCTGGCAGCTGCTCGGGCGTTGGCGCGCGATCTGGGCTGCGACGAGGTGCTGCTGGACACCTGGGAAGCCAACCGCGAGGCGCATGAATTCTTTGCGGCGAATGGCTTTGCCGTGCGACGGATGCTGTTCCACGCGCGGCCCTGATGCCTTGCGCGGGGCCGTCCGGCCCCGTATCTGAAGGAAAACCCGCAAAGGAGGGATGCAGATGTTCAAGGGCCTCGGTGGCCTTGGCGACATGGCCAAGATGATGAAGACGGCGCAGGAAATGCAGACCAAGATGGCCGAGATGCAGGACCAGATGGCCCGCACCGTGGTGACGGGCGAATCCGGCGCGGGGCTGGTCAAGGCGCGGGTCACTGCCAAGGGCGAGGTGACGGGACTGGACATCGATCCCTCGATCCTGGTGCCGTCGGAAAAGGAAGTGATCGAGGATCTGATCATTGCCGCGATCAAGGATGCGCAAGCCAAGGGGGCGGTCCGCCAGGCCGATGAGATGCGCAAGCTGACCGAAGGTCTGGGCCTGCCCCCCGACATGAAGCTGCCGTTCTGAGATGGCCAACGGACCGGGCGATGACGCCGGCATCGCGGCGCTGATCGAGCTGATGTCCCGGCTGCCGGGGCTTGGGCCGCGTTCGGCGCGGCGGGCTGTGCTGGCGCTTCTGGGCAAGCGGGGGCAGCTGATGGCGCCCTTGGCGCAGGCGATGGCGCAAGTGGCGCTGTCGGCCCGCGATTGCCGGGTTTGCGGCAATATCGGCACCGATGAGTTGTGCCCGATCTGCACCGACCCGGCCCGCGCCAACGGCGAAATCTGCGTGGTGGAAGACGTGGCCGACCTTTGGGCGATGGAACGGGCGCGCGTCTTCAAGGGCCGCTATCATGTGCTGGGCGGCACGCTGAGCGCGCTGGACGCGGTGGGGCCGGAGGAACTGGGCATCCCGCGGCTGCTGCGGCGGGTGCAAGACGATGGGATCACCGAGGTGATCCTGGCACTGGCCGCCACCGTCGATGGCCAGACCACGGCGCATTACCTGGCCGATGCGCTGGCGGGCACGGGTGCGCAGGTGACGATTCTGGCGCAGGGCGTCCCGGTGGGCGGAGAGCTGGACTATCTGGACGACGGCACCATCGGTGCTGCCTTGCGGGCGCGGCGGCGGGTCTGACGGGCGGCGCGTCACGGTTGCGCTGCGGATCGGGCCCAGAGTCGTACAAGCCCTGAAAATACAAGGAAAATGCGGCGGGCTTTGCGCTTTGGAGGGGTCTGCGAAACTGGTAACAAGACCTCTGTAACGACGGGTCTTCGCATGCAGGTTCAGACGCTTATCAGTCATCCCAGGCATCGGGTATCGGTGCACCTTCCGGCCATGCCTTCGGATACGCTGGTGATCACCTTCAACCCCATCCGCAAGGGGCTGGCGGAAACCGGATTCGGGTCCGGCTTCATGCAATGGCTGGGCTTTGCCCATGTCCTGGTGTCCGAAGGGGCCGACAGCCTGTATCAGGACCTTGATCCCGAAGACCTGTGCCGCGCGATGGCGCCGCTGGTGGCAAACCACGACCGGGTTTTCCTTTGTGGCAGCAGCCTTGGCGGCCATGCGGCGCTGTATTATGCCAACTGGCTGAAGGCGCGCGCGGTGGCCATCTCGCCCCGGCTGCCGGCGCATCCTTATTTCCGGCCCTGGCTGACGATGGGGGCCAGGCGGCTGGCGCGGGTGCCGTTGCGGCACCGCGATCTGCCCGAAGTGGCCGACCCGGCCCTGAGCCCGGTGATCCTGCACGACCCCTGGACCGCACCGGATGACACCTATGTCGACCGATTCGTCCGCCCATCCTACCCCGAGGCCTGGTTTCTGCCGGTGCGTGGGGCGGGCCACCGGGTGGCGCGGGTTCTGGCCTATCAGCACCGACTGAAACCGATCCTGAGCGAGATCTTCCTGAACGACCGCCTGCCCGCGATGGAATACGAACTCGGCGCCCGCCCGCGCCGCGATCTGAAACGGGCGAACCGGGCGCTGAACCACGGCGATGACGGCGAAGCCTCGCGCTGGCTGTTCCGGGTGATGCGCGACCCGGCCACCCCCGGATTGCCCGAAGCGATGGCGCGGTATCGTCGGCTGACGGGCTCGGTTCTCTTGCACTGATCCGCCGGGGCGGTCTTTCCCCCTGCCCTGCCGATTGCATTTGCCCCCCCATCGGCTTATCTCGGGTGCTGACCGACGCGACCCGAAAAAGGCCACTCACGCGCATGAACTGGATCACCAACTACGTCCGGCCCAAGATCAACTCGTTGTTCTCGCGCCGCGAAGTGCCCGAGAATCTGTGGACCAAGTGCCCCGAATGCGGGACCATGCTGTTTCACCGCGAACTGGCGGCGTTGCAGAACGTCTGCTCGAACTGCGATCACCATATGGCGATCACCCCGCGCGAACGGTTCGAGGCGTTGTTCGATGCCGGCGTTTTCACCGAGGTGAAGGTGCCCGAGCCGGTGATCGACCCGCTGCATTTCCGCGATCAGAAGAAATATCCCGACCGGATCAGGGCCGCGCAGAAGGCCAGCGGCGAGAGGGATGCGATGCTGGTGGCCGAAGGCGAGGTCGGGCGCACGCCGATGGTGGTCGCGGCGCAGGATTTCAGCTTCATGGCCGGGTCGATGGGCATGTATGTGGGCAATGCCATCGTCGCTGCCGCCGAGCGTGCGGTAAAGCTGAAGCGGCCGCTGGTGCTGTTTTCCGCCTCTGGCGGGGCGCGGATGCAGGAAGGCATGCTGAGTCTGATGCAGATGCCGCGCACCACGGTGGCGGTGCAGCTGCTGAAAGAGGCCGGGCTGCCCTATATCGTCGTGCTGACGCACCCGACCACGGGCGGGGTAACGGCCAGCTATGCGATGCTGGGCGATGTGCAGATCGCCGAACCCAACGCCCAGATCGGTTTTGCCGGCGCGCGGGTGATCGAACAGACCATCCGCGAAAAGCTGCCCGACGGCTTCCAGCGCGCCGAGTATCTGCTGGATCACGGCATGCTGGACCGGGTGGTTCACCGCAAGGACATGCGGGATGAACTGGTCACACTGATCCGCATGCTGATGTCGATGCCCCCGGCGGTAAAGGGCGACCTGCCCGCCCCGACGGTGGCCAGCGTCGAAGAGGCAAAGGCTTGACCCTCTCCCTTGGGTCCGATGCGATCCTTGAGCGGATGATGACCTTCCACCCGAAGATCATCGACCTGACGCTGGACCGCGTGCATCGGCTGCTGGCGGCACTTGACCACCCCGAGCGGCATCTGCCGCCGGTGATCCACATCGCCGGGACCAACGGCAAGGGCAGCAGCCAGGCGATGATCCGGGCCGGGCTCGAGGCGGGTGGCGACAAGGTCCACGCCTATACTTCGCCGCATCTGGCGCGATTCCACGAACGCATCCGGTTGGCTGGGGAATTGATCTCGGAGCCCGCGCTGACGGCATTGCTGGACGAATGCGTGGCGGCGAACGGCGCTGATGAGATCACCTTTTTCGAGATCACCACCTGTGCGGCTTTCCTTGCGTTCTCAAGGGCAAAGGCCGATTGGACGCTGCTTGAGGTGGGCCTTGGCGGGCGGCTGGACGCCACCAATGTGGTGGACAAACCGGCGCTGACCATCATCACGCCGGTCAGCATCGACCATCAGCAATATCTGGGCGAGACCCTGCCCGAGATTGCGGGCGAAAAGGCCGGGATCCTCAAGCGCGGGGTGCCTTGTGTGGTTGGTCCGCAGGACGAGGCCGGGCTGGCGGTGATCGAGGCGCGCGCCGCCCGGCTTGGCGCACCGGTTCTGGCCTTTGGCCAGCACTGGCATGTCTGGGAAGAACGCGGGCGGCTGATCTATCAGGACGAGCGCGGCCTGATGGACTTGCCCTTGCCCAACCTGCCTGGCCCGCATCAGGTGCAGAACGCTGGCGTTGCGATTGCCGCCCTGCGGGTGATGGGCCGTGACGAGGTTGCGTGTGAGGCCGCGGTGACGCGGGCGGTCTGGCCGGCACGGATGCAGCGGCTGCGCACTGGCCCCTTGGCGACCAGCGCGCCGGGGGTGGAGTTGTGGTTGGACGGCGGGCACAATCCAGCGGGAGGGCAGGCCGTTGCGGCCACCTTGGCCCGGATGCCCGCGCGCGAGACGCATCTGATTTGCGGCATGCTGAACACCAAGGACGTGAAAGGCTACATGCGGCCACTGGCGCCGCAGGTCGCCCGCCTTTGGGCGGTATCCATTCCCAAGGAGCCGAACACCCTGCCCGCCGAAGTGACCCGCGATGCCGCCCGCACGGCGGGGATTGCGGCTGAAGCGGCGGGATCGGTGGCCGAGGCGCTGGCGGCGATTGTGGCGACGACGCCGAAGGCGCGGGTGTTGATCTGCGGCTCGTTGTATCTGGCCGGTCAGGTCTTGAAGGCCAACGGCTAAGGGGGGCGCTGCCCCCGCACCTGCTGCGCAGGGACTCCCCCGGAATATTTGAACCAGGATGAAGCCGGACGGCGCGCAAGGCCATGGGATTGCCGCATTTTCGCGGTTGTGTGGCGGGATTGGATTTGCGAGCCTTGCGATGGACCTTAGCCCTGCCCCGCGCCCTGCGATTGCCGTTCTGGTGGATGGCGAGAACCTGTCGAAAGACCTTGCCCCCGAGGTGCTGAAGGCCGCGCGGGCCTTGGGCGATCCGCAGGTGCGGCGGGTTTATGGCAATCTGAATGCCGTCGCGGGCTGGGAGGAGCATGGCTTTCGTCTGTGCCCCACGCGGCCGGGCAAGAACGCGGCCGACATGCTTTTGTGCGTCGAGGCGCTGGTGCTGGCCTTGCGTGACGGGCAGGCGACGCTGATGATCGCCTCGTCGGACCGCGATTTCAGCTATCTGGCCGAACAGTTGCGGGAGCTGGGCAAGCAGGT
>JBATAV010000644.1:0-5245 GCA_049662025.1 Paracoccaceae bacterium
TCATGTCGCTTGCGCCAGCATCGGTCGCTCGCGCACCGGCAGATGCACCAGCGCCGAAAACGCCCCCACGCCGACGCCGATCCACCAGACCATCGTGTAGTCGCCGTTCAGGTCATACATCTTGCCGCCCAGCCAGACCCCCAGAAACCCGCCGATCTGGTGGGAAAGGAACACAAACCCGTACAGTGTGCCCATATAGCGGATGCCATAGATATGCGCGACCAACCCTGATGTCAGCGGCACCGTTGCCAGCCACAGCGCCCCCATCACCGCCGAGAACACCAGCACCGAGGTCGGTGTGATCGGCAGCAGAATGAACAGCGCCGAGGCAATGGTGCGGGCGGTATAGATCCCCGCCAGCAGGTATTTCTTTGAATAGCGCTTGCCCAGCCAGCCCGCTGTCACCGTGCCGACGATGTTGAACAGCCCGATCACCGCGATTGACAGCGCCCCCAGGGCGGATGAGGTGGTGATGCCGATCATGCTGAGAAGCCCGCCGGTGCTGGGGGCGCCGCACAGTTCGGTCACAAAGGCCGGGAAATGCGCGGTAATGAAGGCAAGCTGATAGCCGCAAGAGAAAAATCCCAGGAAAATCAGCGTATAGCTGGGGTCCTTGAACGTCTTGGCCAGCACCTGCCCCATGGTCTCTTCCAGCTCTGCCCGCGTCGCCAGCCGGGGCGACCGGATAAAGGGCAGCGCGAACAGCGTCAGCAGGATGACCCCGGCAAACACCATGAACACCGATTGCCAGGGCATGTAGTTCAGCAAGGCCTGTGCCGCCAGCGCGCCGAACACCTGCCCCGCCGATCCCGCCGCAGTGCCGATCCCCAGCGCCATGCTGCGGTTTTCCGGCGAGGCCGCGCGGCCCACAATCGCCAGGATCACCCCGAACCCGGTGCCGGCGATGCCAAAGCCGACCAGTATTGCCAATATCTGGTGCTCCCCCGGCGTCACCGCAAAGGCCGAGGCCACCAGGCCCAGCGCATAAAAAAGCGCGCCGACGATGATCGCCTTCCGGTCGCCGAACTTCTCCGCCAGCATGCCGAAGATCGGCTGGCCGATGCCCCAGGCCAGGTTCTGGATGGCGATGGCCAGACTGAACTCGCTGCGCGCCCAGCCGAATTCTGCCGCCACCGGTATCTGGAACACCCCGAAACTGGCGCGGATGGCAAAGCCCAGCATCAGGATCACCGATCCGGCGATCAGGACGGGGGTGAACAGGGGCGCTTTCGCCTGCATGACGGTCTCCGGCTGGAATGAGTCGGGAACCTGCGGCCGGCGGCGGGGAAGGTCAAATGCTGAATTGTGATCCGGACGATTTCGCGCGGTGCGTTAAGCTTGGCAAACCGTGCTTTGCGCAAGACGCATGCAAGACGCAGAGAAGACGTCGAGAAGACCTGGAAAGTCGCCAAAATTCATGCCGTTAACCTGCGATTCCCGGCAAGGATGATTGAACCGTCTTTCGCCGCCTTTCGCCAGCGTCTACCTTTGCCCATCGCAAGGAGGTTTGCATGGTCGATTGGTGGAAGGGGGCAGTGACCTATCAGGTCTATCCCCGGTCGTTTCAGGACAGCACCGGCGATGGGGTGGGCGACCTTCCGGGCATCGCCGCACGCCTGCCGTATCTGGCCGATCTGGGGGTGGACTGTATCTGGCTTTCGCCGTTTTTTCGCAGTCCGATGAAGGACATGGGCTATGACATCAGCGATTATTGCGATGTCGATCCGGTGTTCGGAACCCTTGCCGATTTCGACGCTCTGGTGGCCCGCGCCCATGATCTGGGGCTGAAGATCATCATCGACCAGGTGCTGTCGCATTCCTCCGACGCGCATCCGTTCTTTGCCGAAAGCCGGGCGTCGCGGACCGGGCCAAAGGCCGACTGGTACGTCTGGGCCGACCCGCGCCCGGATGGCACGCCGCCCTCGAACTGGCTGTCGGTCTTTGGCGGCCCCGCCTGGGCCTGGGACGCAAGACGCCATCAGTACTATCTGCACAACTTTTTGATTTCACAGCCGGATTTCAACTACCACAACCCAGCGGTACAAGACTGGGCGCTGTCTGTCTTGCGCTTCTGGCTGGATCGCGGGGTCGATGGCTTCCGCTTTGACACCGTCAACTACTTCTTCCACGACCCGAAACTCCTCGACAATCCTCCCGACCTTCGCGCCAAGCCAAAGCCCGAGGCCAACCCTTACGGCATGCAGGATCACCGCTTTGACAAGAATCGCCCGGAGACCCTGAACTGGCTGGAACGCATCCGCGTTTTGCTGGATGAATACGGTGCCGCCGCAGTCGGTGAAGTGGGCGAGGCGCAGCACGCCATCCGTCTGATGGGCGACTACACCGCCCCCGGCCGGTTGCAGCAATGCTACAGCTTCGAGATGCTGGGCGATGACTACTCGCCAGCCTTTTTCCGCAGCCGGATCGAAGGGTTTTTCGACGGCGCGCCAAAGGGTTGGCCGATGTGGGCGTTTTCCAACCACGACGTGCCCCGCCACGCCGGACGCTGGGCGTCGCATGGCGCCAATCCCGAGACACTGGCCAAACAGGCCTGCAATCTGCTGTTGTCCTTTGAGGGTTCCATCTGCCTCTGGCAGGGCGAGGAACTCGGCCAGACCGACACCGACCTTGCTTTCGAGGAACTGACAGACCCGCAAGGCATCGCCTTCTGGCCCGCCCCGATGGGCCGCGACGGCACCCGCACGCCGATGGTCTGGGATGGCTCGTCCCAAGGCGGCTTTACCACGGGCACCCCCTGGCTGCCGGTCAAGCCGCCGCAAAAGGCGCGGAACGTTGCTGCACAACAGGGTGTAGAGGGGTCCGTATTGGAACACTACCGGCAGATGCTGGCCTTCCGTCGCGGGTCCCCTGCGCTGCGCAAAGGGCGGACCCGGTTTCTACAGACGCCCGCGCCGATCCTGGCCTTTCGGCGCGAGACGACCGAGGAGGTTATCCTTTGCCTTTTCAACCTCTCAGCCGATCCGCAAGAGGTTGCGCTTGATCACGCGGCGCATCTGGCCGGGCCAAGCCTTGGCACCACTTTGGCCAAGGACCGCGCCCGTCTTGGCCCCAACGCCGCCGCCTTCCTGCGTGTTGAATCGCCGCCAAAGGCAAAGCCCTAAAGGATCACCCGTGGTTCCGGCAGTCCCTTGGCAACGCCTTCAACCGCAAAGGTTTTTCCGGCATCCGGGTGGGCTTCCAGCGCCGCCGCGGTCATCCCCTCACGCGCGGTGGTGACGTAAAGCGTGGTCAGATCGGGCCCTCCGAACGCCGGGCAAGAGGCATGCGGAGCGCCAACCGGAACCGCCCGCAGAAACTGCCCGTCCGGCCCATAGGCCGCCACCCGAGCGGCCCCCCATTGCGCCAGCCACAGCACGCCTGCGGCATCCACGACGGCGCCATCTGGCATTAGCCCTTCGCCAGAAAGATCAAGGAAAACACGTGGTTCTCCAATGGGCCAACCGTTCGCGTCCAAGGCCACCTGCAACACCCGATGCGTCAGCGTGTCCGAGAAGAAGGCGGTGGAACCATCGGGTGCAAAGCAGATCGAATTCGGAATGGTCCAACCGGGGAACAGGCGGCGCACCTGCCCGCGCCAATAGCGCCAGATCGCGCCCTTGCCGGGGTCATCGCCGCCACGCTTGCCCATGGTGCCCCACCAGAAGCCGCCCTGCCGATCGGCGCGGCCGTCATTCGACCGCGTGGCGGGTTGCCCGGCGGAAATGGTTGCCAAGGGCTTCCTGCGCCCGTTTGCCAGATTGAACAGCAAGAGCCCGCTTTCGCAGGCAATCACCATCTCGTCACGGTTGACCCAACCTGCGGCCGAGACCATTTCGGGGAAGGTCCATTCCTCGGGTCCGGCATCGGTGATCGACAACAGTTTCGCGTTCACGATATCGAACCAGAAGAGCTGGCCGCGCTCGGGGTGCCAGAACGGCCCCTCGCCAAGGTCGCAGCGGCGGCAGTCCAGAATCATTTGGCAGCCTCCCAGGCCGAGACGATGGCACGGGCGCGGGTGCCGACTTCGGCCGGCGTCAGGCCGGGGGTGTAAAGGGCTGTGCCGATGCCAAAGCCGTCTGCCCCGGCCGCGATCCAGGCCGCAAAGTTCGATGGTCCCGCCCCGCCCACGGCATAGACCGGGCAGCCCTTGGGCAGGACGGCGCGAATGGCCTTCAACCCATCGGGCCCGATCAGCGAGCCGGGGAAAAGCTTCAATCCGGTGGCCCCCGCCCGCAGCGCGGCAAAGCCTTCGGTCGGGGTCATCATGCCAGGCCAGCTTTCGAGATCCAGACGGCGGGTTTCGGCGATCACTTCGGGGTTGGTGTCGGGCGAGACGATCAGGGTGCCCCCCGCCTCGACCACTTCGCGCACATCGCGCACGGTCAGCACGGTCCCGGCGCCGATCTGGGCCGACTGACCGAAGGCGCGCGCCATGGTGGCGATCGAGGTCATCGGATGCGGCGAATTCAGCGGCACTTCGATGCGAGTGATCCCTGCGGCAATCAGTGCCTCGGCCACGGGCAGGGCCTCGGGCGGGGTCAGGCCGCGCAGGATGGCGATCAGGGGGCGATGGGTCATGGCAAAAGTCCGGGAAGAAGGGTGGACAGGCCCGCCAGCGTGCAATCGGCGGCGGCAAGGATTTCGGCCGGGTTGCCCTGCAGGGCCAGTGCCCTTGCATAGGCGGCGCACAGGGCGGCCGATCCGATCAGCAGCACCGGCTGGCCCAGCCAATAGGGGCGGGCGGCGGCCAGTTCCATCCCGATCAGCAGGCCCGACAGGCGGCCGCGCGCGACGGCGGGCGTCAGGCCCGAAAGCAGGCTTTCGGCGCGGATCGAGAACAACCGCGCCGCCACCCTTTCCGAGCGCGACAAGGCATCGCAAAGCGCCTCGTCAAAGGCGGCATCGTCGGGCGCATCGTCGCCGCCAAGGCTGTGGCGCAAGACGGATTGCTGCGCGATCAGGGCGAACAATTCGCCCGTCAGGAAGGTCTGAAACGAGACAACCTCGTCCGCGCTGACATGAGCCCATTTGCAATGGGTGCCGGGCAGGCAGCAAACACCGTCAAAGCCGGGACGCAGGGCAAGGGCACCGGCGATCTGGGTTTCCTCGCCGCGCATGACATCGGCAGGCCTTGCCTGGCTCAGCCCCGGGGCGATGTAGACGGCAATGCGGGGGGTGCGGGCGGGGGCGCGGGTCAAGTGGCCGGGCGCAAGCGGCGGGCAGGGCACGGCACGATACGGTGCCT
>JBATAV010000645.1:0-5952 GCA_049662025.1 Paracoccaceae bacterium
GGCTGGGGCCAGCGCGTCAAGAAACGTCTCTGGCATGATCCGCAACCCGGTTTCGGCCAGCAGTGAGACGGGGGGCACCGCGCCCGGCTCGACCGCATCCACCGGGGGGGCCGCAATCAGGTTGACGCCGATGCCGATGGCCAGCACGTCCCCCGAGGCCTCCAGCAGGATCCCCGCCACCTTGCCGCCGTTCAACAGCACGTCATTGGGCCATTTCAGCGTGAAGCTGTCGGGCAAACCGGTCAGCGCCACGAAAGCATCGCGCAGCGCCAGTGCGGCCGCAAAGGACCGCAGCGCGACCCTGGCAGGCGGCTCATCCACCCGCATCGCCAGGGTGCCGTGAAAGTTGCCCGAAGGCGAAGCCCAGGGCCGTGCCCGCCGCCCCCTTCCCGCCGTCTGCATGCCCGCCAGAATCCAGCAAGGCCCGGTCAGATCGGCGGCCCGCCGGAAGGCTTCGGCATTGGTGCTGTCCACCTCGGCCAGGATCACCCGGCCGGGCAGGTCACTTCTGGACAAGCGCCTGCGCCGCCGTGGCAGCCGCCGGTTCGATGCCGAACAGGTTCACGATCCCCAGCACCATGATCGCCGCCACCGCCACCAGCACCACCCATTGCACCGGGGCCATGCGGCTGTCGGCCGGCTCCTGCTCGGCGCCGAAATACATGTAGAAGACGATGCGCAGGTAATAGAACGCCCCGATCACCGAGGCCACCGCCCCCGCCACCGCCAGCCAGGTCATGCCGCCATCGACCGCCGCGCGCAGCACATAGAACTTTCCGAAAAAGCCCAGCATCGGCGGCACGCCGGCCAGGCTGAACATCAGCACCATCACCGCAAGCGCCTTCATCGGTTCCTTGCGCGCGAACTGGTTTAGGCTGGCAAGATCGGTCACCGGGCGGCCATCGCGTTCCATCGACAGGATGAAGGCGAAGGTGCCGACGTTCATGGTGACATAGATCGCCATGTAGATCAGCATCGCCTGGACGCCTTCGGCAGTGCCCACCGCCAGACCGATCAGCGCAAACCCCATGTGGCTGATCGAGGAATAGGCCATCAGCCGCTTGAAATCGCGCTGGCCTATCCCGGCGACCGCGCCGAGGAACATCGAGGCCACCGCCAGCGCCGCCAGCACCTGCCCCCATTGGCCGGGAATGGAGCCGAAGGCATCCTGCGCCAGCCGCGCGATCAGCGCCATCGCCGCCACCTTGGGCGCGGTGGCGAAAAACGCGGTGACGGGGGTGGGAGAGCCTTCATAGACATCCGGCGTCCACATGTGGAACGGCACCGCCGAGACCTTGAAGGCCAGACCCGCCAGCATGAACACCAGCCCGATCAACAGGCCGACCGGGGCGCCATTGGCCAGGCTGGCCAGAATGCCGCTGAACAAGGTGGTGCCGGCAAAGCCGTAGACCAGCGAAGCGCCGTAGAGCAGCAGCCCCGAGGACAGCGCGCCAAGGACGAAATACTTCAGCCCGGCCTCGGTCGATTTCACCGAATCGCGGCGCATCGCGGCCACGACGTAGAGCGCCAGCGATTGCAGCTCCAACCCCATGTACAGCGCCATCAAGTCGCCCGATGAGACCATCATCAGCATCCCCAGCACCGCCAGAGTGACCAGGATCGGAAACTCGAACCGCAGCAGGCCAAAGCGCGCCATGTAATCCTGGCTCATCACCAGCACCGCGGCGGCCGACAGCAGCACCGTCACCTTGGCAAAGCGCGCGAAGGGGTCGTCGATGAACATGCCGTCAAAGGCCGCGCGATCCCCCTGCCCCGACAGGCCGATCCACAGGGCCAGCGCCACGAACAGCCCCGCCGTGGCCCAGGTCAGCGTCGCCGCCAGCCTGTCCTTGCCGGTATAGACCGCCAGCATCAGCGCGGCCATCGCATAGACCGCCAGGATCACCTCGGGGAGGACGATGAAGAAATCGGGAGTAGCGCTCATTCTTTTCGGTCCTCAGTGCATCGCCACTTCGGCCGCGTCAGCGACGGCCGGAAGGGCGGCGTGATAGTCAGTGACAAGGGCGCCCACGGATGGCCCGATGATGTCGGTCACCAGGCTGGGGTAGATGCCCAGAAGCAGGGTCATCGCAACCAGCGGCGCGAACATCAGCTTTTCGCGGCGGTCCATGTCGGTGATGGTCTTCAGGGCTTCCTTGAGCAGGGCGCCAAACACCACCCGGCGATACAGCCACAGCGCATAGGAGGCCGACAGGATCACCCCCGAGGTCGCAACGAATGCCACCCAGGTGTTGACCTGGAAGATGCCGACCAGCGTCAGGAATTCACCGACAAAACCGCTGGTGCCCGGCAGGCCGACGTTGGCCATGGTGAAGAACATGAACACCAGCGCATAGGCCGGCATCCGGTTCACCAACCCGCCATAGGCGTCGATCTCGCGGGTGTGCATCCGGTCGTAGATCACCCCCACGCAGAGGAACAAGGCGCCCGAGACGAAGCCATGGCTGATCATCTGGAAGATCGCGCCATCGACGCCCTGCTGGTTGGCGGCAAAGATGCCCAGCGTGACATAGCCCATGTGTGCGACCGACGAATAGGCGATCAGCTTTTTCATGTCCGATTGCGCCAGCGCCACCAGCGAAGTGTAGACAATCGCAATCGCGCTCATCCAGAACACCAGCGGCGACAAGAGGTCCGAGGCCACCGGGAACATCGGCAGGCTGAAGCGCAGGAAACCGTAGCCCCCCATCTTCAGCAAGATTGCCGCCAGCACCACCGACCCGGCGGTGGGCGCCTGAACGTGGGCATCGGGCAACCAGGTATGCACCGGCCACATCGGCATCTTGACCGCGAAACTGGCAAAGAACGCCAGGAACAGCAGCGTCTGCACGCCGCCGACGATCTGGAACCCCATCAGGCCGATGGTCTCGTGGCTGAAGTCATGCGTCAGCAGCTTGACGATATCGGTGGTGCCCGCCTCCATGTACATGGCGATCATGGCAACCAGCATCAGGACCGAGCCGAGGAAGGTATAAAGGAAGAACTTGAAGGCGGCGTAGATCCGCTCCTTGCCGCCCCAGATGCCGATGATCAGGAACATCGGGATCAGCCCGGCCTCGAAGAACAGGTAGAACAGCACCAGATCCAGCGACACGAACACGCCGATCATCAGGGTTTCCAGGACCAGGAAGGCGATCATGTATTCTTTGACGCGCTTTTGCACATCCCAGCAGGCCCAGATGGTGATCGGCATCAGGAAGGTGGTCAGCATCACGAACAGGATCGAGATGCCATCGACGCCCATCTTGTAGGTCAGGCCCAGGATCCAGGGCCGCTCCTCCACGAACTGAAAGCCGGTGTTGGCCGGGTCGAAATCCACCAGAAGGAAAAGCGACGCCAGAAAGGTCGCCGTACTGGTGAACAGCGCCAGCCGTTTGGCCCCCATCTGCGCGGCATGGTCGTCGCCGCGCATGAACAGGGCCATGATGACCGCCGCAACCAGCGGCAGGAAGGTGATGATCGAAAGAAGTTGCTGTGCCATGATTGTCTTCCCGCCTTACCCGGCGCCGCCCGAAAGCACCATCCAGGTGACAAGGATCACGATCCCCAGCACCATCGCAAAGGCGTAGTGAAACAGATAGCCGGACTGCGCCCGACCGGCGAGGCGGGTGAAGAAGGGGATGATCCCCAACGCCACGCCGTTCAACGAACCGTCGATGACATTGCCGTCGCCCCTCTTCCACAGAACGTTGCCCAGCCACTTGGCGGGGCGGACGATGGTCACCTCAAAAAGCTCGTCGAAGTACCATTTGTTCAGAAGGAACAGGTAAAGCGGGCGCTGCTGCGCCGCCAGACGGCCCGGCAGATCGGGGCGCCTGATGTAGAACAGCCAGGCCAGGGCAAAGCCGATCAGCATGGCGATGAATGGCGACACCTTCACCAAGGCCGGCGAGTCATGCGCGGCATGGATGGTGTGGTTGTCGGGCCCCATGAAGATGGCACCCTTCGGCGCAACGCCGACCGCGTGGCCCGCATCGGCCCCGGTCGCCACGGCCTCGCCTTCCGCCAGAGCGGTCGCGCCTTCGGCCAGAGCGGTCGCGCCTTCGGCCGGAGCTGTCGCCTCGGCAGTGGCGCCTTCGGTGGCCATCTCGGCATGGGCCGCAGGCTCCATGTTGAACCAGCCGCGCATCTTCGCCTCGTCACCGAAGAAGCTGCCGTACCACAGCATCCCCGAGAACGCCGCGCCAAGCGCCAGCACGCCCAAGGGCACCAGCATGGTCAGCGGGCTTTCATGCGGCTCATGCGCGTGGTCATCCTGGCCATGGCCGTCATGCCCATGCCCATGCCCGCCCGCGCGGCTTTCGCCATAGAAGGTCATGAACATCAGCCGCCACGAATAGAAGCTGGTAAAGCAGGCCGCCACCACCAGCAGAACATAGGCATAGCCCGATCCGGTCCAGGCCGACTCGATAACCGCATCCTTCGACAGGAAGCCGGCAAAGCCGATATGGGTCAGCGGGATGCCGACACCGGTGATCGCCAGCGTGCCGATCATCATCGCCCAGAAGGTCAGCGGAATCTTCTTCCGCAGCCCGCCGTAATTGCGCATGTCCTGTTCGTGGTGGGTGGCGTTGATCACCGACCCCGCGCCCAGAAACAGCATCGCCTTGAAGAAGGCATGGGTGAAAAGGTGGAACATCGCCACCGAATAGACGCCCACCCCGGCCGCCACGAACATGTAGCCCAGTTGCGAACAGGTCGAATAGGCGATCACCCGCTTGATGTCGTTCTGCACCAGACCGACGGTGGCGGCAAAGAACGCGGTCGAGGCGCCGATGACCACGATCATCATCTTGGCATCCGGCGCATATTCATACAGGGGCGACATCCGGCAGACCAGGAACACCCCGGCGGTGACCATGGTCGCGGCATGGATCAGGGCCGAAACCGGCGTCGGGCCTTCCATCGCGTCGGGCAGCCAGGTGTGCAGGAACAGCTGCGCCGATTTGCCCATGGCGCCGATGAACAGCAGCACGCCGATCAGGTTGGCGGCATTCCAGCTTGTCCACAGGAAGGTCAACTCGGTTTCCGCAAGCCGGGGCGCTGCGGCAAACACATCCTCGAACCGGATCGAGTCGGTCAGGTAGAACAGCGCGAAGATCCCCAGCGCAAAGCCGAAATCGCCGATCCGGTTGACCACGAAAGCCTTGATCGCGGCGGCATTGGCCGAAGGCTTGCGGTAGTAAAAGCCGATCAGCAGGTAAGATGCGACGCCCACGCCTTCCCAGCCAAAGAACATCTGGATCAGGTTGTCCGAGGTCACCAGCGCCAGCATCGCAAAGGTGAAGAACGACAGGTACGCAAAGAAGCGCGCCTTGTAATGCTCGCCCTCATGCCAGTTCACGTCATGCGCCATGTAGCCAAAGGAATAAAGGTGAACCAGCGCCGAAACCGTGTTCACCACCACCAGCATGATCGCGGTCAGCCGGTCCAGCCGGATCGACCATTCCGCGTTGAAGCTGCCCGATTGCACCCAGTTCAACAGGTGGATGGTCTGGGTCTCGCCATTGAAGGTCAGGAAGATGATCCACGACAGCAGGGCGGCCAGAAAGACCAGAGCGGTGGTCAGCACCTGCCCCGCCTTCTCGCCGATGATCCGCCAGCCGAAACCGCAGATTATGGCCCCGATCAGGGGAGCAAAAAGGATGATCGTCGCCATTTTCCTTAGCCTTTCATCACGTTCACGTCTTCGACGTCGATCGTTCCGCGGTTGCGGAAGAAGACGACGAGGATGGCAAGGCCGATGGCGGCCTCTGCCGCGGCAACGGTCAGCACGAAGAGGGTGAAGACCTGTCCGGTCAGATCGCCCAGAAAGGACGAGAAGGCGACAAGGTTGATGTTCACCGCCAGCAGCATCAACTCGATCGACATCAGGATGACGATCACGTTCTTGCGGTTCAGGAAGATCCCGAAGATGCCGATGACGAACAA
>JBATAV010000646.1:0-3523 GCA_049662025.1 Paracoccaceae bacterium
AGGCCCATGATGCCGCTGTAAGAGCCTGAAATCCATGGAATCAATGCGCCGGCCAGGCCCTGAATGCCATAGCCGCCCGCCTTGCCCTGCCATTCGCCGCAAGCCAGATAGGCGTTCAACTCGGCATCCGACAGCCGCTTCATCCGGACCGCGCTGACACTGTCGCGCGCCCAGACCCGGTCGCCCCGGCGCACCGCCACTGCCGTGATCACCTGATGCCGTCGCCCGCCCAGAAGCGTGAGGAATGCCGCCGCCTCGCCCGCATCGGCAGGCTTGCCCAGGATGCGGCGGCCCAAAGCCACGGTGGTATCGGCACAGATCACAACGTCATCGGCATCCGCCGCCACCGCCAGCACCTTTTCCCGCGCCAGCCGCGCCGCATAGGGGCGCGGCAACTCGCCCCGGTGCGGGTCTTCGTCAATGTCGGGGGGCAGCACCACATCGGGCACAATCCCCATCTGCGCCAGCAATTCCCGCCGGCGCGGAGAGGCAGAGCCGAGGACCAGCCGCAAGTTACTTGAAGCGATAGTTGATGCGGCCCTTCGACAGGTCGTAGGGGGTCATTTCGACCTGCACCTTGTCGCCCGCCAGAACCCGGATGCGGTTCTTGCGCATCTTTCCTGCCATCACAGCGATCAATTCATGGCCATTGTCGAGTTCAACCTTGAATGTCGCGTTCGGCAGAAGTTCCTTCACGACACCGGGGAATTCGAGAATGTCTTCCTTGGCCATGGTCACTCCGATTGGGGGTTCGCCCGCGGGAACCGCAGGCCTTCGTCGCGCGGCATATGCGCCCGAAAGGGGCGGTTTTCAAGCGGAATCTGCGCCCGACGCGCAGGCCCCACCTTGCAGCTACAGCGCCCGCATCCAGAATTGCAGCGGCTTTGCCGTTTCGGCGACGTCGCCGACATCCTTCCAGGCGAATTCGGCAAAGATCCCCGGCAACGGCGCGTAGCCCCGGCCCAGCCAGAAGGCATCGTTGGTGCGGAAGGTGGCGGGGCGCATCGGGTGGTTTTCGGGCCGCACGACCGAGCAGAATGCCACATGCGTGCGGCCCAAGCGGCGGGCATGCGCTTCGCGCAAATCAAAGAAGCGGTGCCCCAACCCCTGGCCGCGCCAGGCCGGCAACAGCACCGACTCCGCGCCGTAAAGGATACTTCTTACCGGCAGACCGATCGCCTTCAGCGGCCCCGCAAAAGCTTCGGCATGGTCCTCCATCGGGGTCGAGGTCGAGGCGCCGACCAGCCGGTCGCCATCAAAAGCCCCGACCAGCAGCGCGCCGGGGCTGTCGCGGTAGGTCTGCAGGTATTCGCGCTCATACTCCAGCGATCCGTCATAGAGATAGGGCCAGTCGCGGAACACGCTGATCCGCAGCGCCGCCACGCCATCCAGCGCGGCCTCCAGATCGGCGCCGGTCAGCGCCCGAACCGTGGCACCTTCGATCACTTCGACACCTGCGCAACCCAGTCGTTCAGGTTGTAGAACGTCGTCACCCGCGCGATCCTGCCGCCCTTCACCGCAAAGAAACCGCCCGCAGGCAGGACATAACGCTGGCCCTTCGCCGGCGGAAGGCCGGGGTCGGTCTGCAGATACTCGCCATGCACCACGAATTCCGCCGCCGCGCGGCTGCCATCGTCATTGGCGAAAATCACCATGTCCTTCAGCTTTTCGCGGTAGGACACCCCCATATGGCCGCAGAATTCGGCGAACTTCGCCCGGCCGATGCGATGCGCAGCCTCGTTCACCCGATGCTCCACATCCTCGGCCACGCAATCCAGCATTCCGGCGGCATCGCCCGCGTTGAATGCATCGTAATAGCGGGTGATCAGCGCAAGGGTGTCGGCACGGCTCATGGTCAGACTCCTTCCATTGCACCCCTGTCTAGCGCGCTCCGCGCCTCAGGCCAATGCACCACGCATCGGACGCAAACCCACCGAATTCCGCCCTGGTGCGCGGCGGCGGTTCAGCCCTGCTCTTCCGTGGGCGGGCCGAACCGCGCGATCATCCGGCCGCGGATCTGGTCGCGCGTCTGGCGATAGGCCGACAACTTGGCCTCGCGCGATTCCCCAAGACCGGTCGGATCCAGGATCGGCCAGTATTCCACCTCCAGATGGTGGTAGCGCGTCAGCTCCAGCGCCTGCCGCTGGCTGGCCGGTGACAGCGCCACGATCAGGTCGAACTGCCCCAGATCGTCGCCCCATTCCTGCATTTCCTCGAAAGACCGGCTGCGGTGACGGCTGATCTCGATGCCGAACTCACGGCAGACGGCCACCGAAAAGCCATCCACCTCCATGTCGTTCTTCACCCCGGCCGATTGCACATAGGCGCGCTGGCCGTACAGCTGCTTCATCAGTGCCTCCGCCATCGGAGAGCGCACGGCATTGTGGTCGCAGCAAAACAGCACCGATTGGGGGAAATCGCCCAACTTCACCCCCAATGCAACACGCCGATCAGGGTGAACAGCCGCCGTGCGGTGTCGGTGTCGACACGGGCCTTGCCTTCCAGCCGCTCCTGCAACACCCGCGCGCCTTCGTTGTGAATGCCGCGCCGCGCCATGTCGATCGCCTCGATCTGGCTGGGAGGCAGGCGCTTGACTGCCTCGAAATACGATTCGCAAATCTGGAAGTAATCCTTCACCACCTGCCGGAACGGCCCCAGGCTGAGGTGAAACTCGCCCACCGCCGTTTCATCCTCGGTGGCAATGCCGAACACCAGCCGCCCCTCGCGGATCGCCAGATGCAGCCGGTACGGCCCCGCAGGCACCACGCGCCCGTCGCGGTCGGGCAGACAGAACGAGTTCTCCTCCAGCAGGTCATAGACCGCCACCCGGCGTTCCTGTTCGATCTCGGGCGTCGGCCGCGCCAACCCCTTTTCGTCGATGTCGATATGGCAGATGCGGTTGGTCATGGTTGCTTCCACATGGCTCTGGCTCTCTTGCCCGAGGCTGCAGGCCCGATCAAGGCCGAAGGCGCGCTGCGGATCATCCTGGCAGCAGCCCGCCAAATGGAATGATCTCGGGCGCATCCGGGGTGAACGGGCATCGGTCCCATCCGCCCCACCAGATCCCGGCCGCCAACCCAGCCCCGGCCAACGTCTCGGCGATTTCACCGCGCGCCGGAAAGGCGATGCGCGACTGCGCTGTCAGCGGCGGCGCCCCGGCGACCTCATAGACCGTTGTATAGGTGACAATGCCGGTTTCGCGGTCCTGCGTGACGTCGTTCCAGCTTGCCACCTGGCCCAACTCGGGGTGCGCCAGTACCTCGCGTGAGGCTTCGGGCGTCCAGTCCCGCCATTCGGCCCGCACCGGATTGCGGCTGTCAAAGACGAACCGCCCCTTCGGCGCCAGATGCCGCGCCACCGCCCGCAGCGCCGCAAGCCGTTCCCCCGCCGTCAGGAACACCTGAAAGGCATGGCCGGTCATCACCACCAGATCGAACCGCTCGCCCAGATCAAGGCCCCCTGCCGCCGCCTCGCACCAGGTCACCGCATCGCCTCCCGGTGCCGCCTGCGCGATCTGCAGCAT
>JBATAV010000647.1:0-1575 GCA_049662025.1 Paracoccaceae bacterium
GCCGAATGCACCGTGCCACCGCCCGCAGGTGCCCCACCCGGCATGCCGCCACCCGTAGGCGGGCGTGGCCCCTCGGTCAGCTTGCGCACCAGCGTTTCGGGGTCCGGCAACTCGGCCACATGGGTCAGCCGGATGATTGCCATTTCCGCCGCCATCATCGCATTCGGCGCCAGACCCACCTCTTCCAGCGCCTTCAGCAGCATCTGCCACATCCGGCCAAGGCTGCGCATTCCCAGCCGCCCCGCCATGCCCAGACCGCGCGTCCGCTCATCCGGCGGCACGGTCGGGTCATCCGCCGCCTCCGGCGTGATCTTCAGAACCGAGACCCAGTGTGTCACCTCGGCCAGATCGCGCAGAACCGCCATCGGGTCCGCCCCATCGGCATATTGCGACGACAATTCGGTCAGCGCCGCCGCCGCATCGCCGCGCATGATCATGTCGAACAGATCCAAGACCCGGCCGCGGTCGGCCAGCCCCAGCATGGCGCGCACCTGATCGGCGGTGGTTTTCCCCGCGCCATGCGCAATCGCCTGATCCATCAGGCTCATCGCGTCGCGCACACTGCCTTCGGCGGCGCGGGTGATCAGCGCCAGCGCATCGGGGGCCAGCGTCGCGCCCTCGGCAGCAGCGATCTTTTCCAGATGGGCGATCATCACCTCGGGCTCGATCCGCCTCAGGTCGAACCGCTGGCACCGCGACAGCACTGTCACCGGCACCTTGCGGATTTCCGTGGTGGCGAAGATGAATTTCACATGCGCGGGCGGTTCTTCCAGCGTCTTCAACAGCGCGTTGAAGGCCGCCGTCGACAGCATGTGGACTTCGTCGATGATGTAGACCTTGAAGCGCGCCGACGCCGCCCGGTAGTGCACCGAGTCGATGATCTCGCGGATGTCGCCCACCCCGGTGCGCGAGGCCGCGTCCATCTCCATCACATCGACATGGCGGCCTTCGGCAATGGCGATGCAGGGCTCGCACAGCCCGCAAGGTTCGGTCGTCGGGCCGCCAGCGCCATCAGGCCCGATGCAGTTCAGCCCCTTGGCGATGATCCGCGCGGTGGTGGTCTTGCCCACGCCGCGCACCCCCGTCATCACGAAAGCATGCGCGATCCGGTCCGCCGCAAAGGCGTTCTTCAGCGTGCGAACCATCGCCTCTTGGCCGATCAGGTCGGCGAAGGTCTGCGGCCGGTACTTGCGCGCCAGCACCTGATAGGATTTCTCGGGCGTATCGGACATGGCTTCCTCGTGACTCAGGGGGCAGAGTAGGGTGCCGGGGCGGCAAGGTCCATCGGGAAGGAACCGGATATGGCGCTGACCATCGCAAGCCTGCCTGTCGGGCGCGGCACCTTGGCCCTGTCGCCGATGCCGGGGCGGGGTGCAAGCTATGCCGCCGATCTGGTCGACCTGCTGGCCCTTGGCCCCGCGCTGGTGCTGAGCATGACCACAACCGAAGAACTGGCAGCAAGAGGCGCAGGTAGCCTGCCCGCCGATCTGGCCCGCCACGGCATTGCCTGGCATCCCTTGCCGATTGGCGATTTCGGCGTGCCGGGGCCGGATGTCACGGCCATTTGGCCCGGGG
>JBATAV010000648.1:0-2409 GCA_049662025.1 Paracoccaceae bacterium
ATGCCAGGCCATACGGATGAACAAGGGGCCATAGTGGCCCCAGTCGGCCGGCCACCAGCTTTGGCTGTCGGTCATCAGCGCGGTCAGGTCGGCCTTCGCCGCCTTCAGATCCAGGCCCTTGAACGCACGCGCATAGTCAAAGCCCTTTGCCATCGGGTTCGACTTTTCCGAATGCTGGTGCAGGATGCGCAGGTTCAGCGTGTTCGGCCACCAGTCGCGGTTCGACCTGGCGCGCATCGTCGCGTTCGGGTTCATCCCGTGCAGCACCGGGCACTTGCCGCCTTTTGCGTCGTTTCCGTCCATCTCGCTCTCCCTTGTCGGCTATGGCGATCGTGCCGCGCGCCCCCCTGGGGGCCAAACGGGCCGAATCTGCCGGATTTCTGGAATCGTTCTAACAGATTGCCGCCATTGGTCTAAGTTGCATTTTCTGATTGCGGCGATAAGTTGCGCTTATGGCCAACCTGACCCTGAAACAACTGCGCTATTTCGAGGCCCTGGCGCGGCACAGCCACTTTGGCCGCGCCGCCGAGGCTTGCGCGATCTCGCAGCCCGCGCTGTCGATGCAGATCCGCGAGATGGAGGACACGCTTGGCACCGCCCTGGTGGAACGCGGGGCGCGCAGCCTGCGGCTGACCGCCTTTGGCAGCGATTTCCTGGCCCGCGCCCGCGCCATTCTGGCCCAGGTGGACGATCTGGAAGACCTGGCCCGCGCGGCCGGCGAAGGGCTGGCCGGGCGGTTGCGGATGGGAGTGATTCCGACCATCGCGCCCTATCTGCTGCCCAGCCTGATCGGGCTTTTGTCGGCGCGATTTCCGGCGCTGGATCTGGGCTTGCGCGAAACCCTGACGCCGCGGCTGATCCGCGAACTGGCCGAGGGGCGGCTCGATTGCGCCATCCTGGCGCTGCCGGTGTCGGAACCCTCGCTGACCGAAGTGGCGCTCTTCAGCGAATGCTTCGTGCTGGTGCGCCCGCTGGCCGATGCCACCCGCCCGGTGCCGTCGCGCGAAGGCCTGCGCGAGATGCGGCTTCTGCTCCTGGAGGAAGGCCATTGCTTCCGCGATCAGGCACTGTCCTTTTGCAACCTGGCCCCCAACGGCCCGCGCGAGATGATGGACGGATCCTCGCTGTCCACCCTGGTACAGATGGTCGGCGCCGGCATTGGCGTGACCCTGATCCCGGACATGGCGGTGGCGGTGGAAACCCTATCGGCCCCGGTTTCAACCGCCCGCTTCAGCGCGCCGCAGCCCGAACGCAGCATCGGCATGGTCTGGCGCAAGACCAGCCCGCTGGCCCCGCAACTGCGCCAGATCGCCGAAGTGGTGCGCGAGGCGGGGCTGGCCCAGCGCGCCTGAACCTATTCCCCCGGCGTCCGCCGCGCGTAGCGGTCCTCATAGCGGGTGATGTCATCCTCACCGAGGTAGCTGCCCGACTGCACCTCGATCAACACCATCGGCAGCTTGCCGGGGTTCTCCATCCGGTGCTTGACGCCCAGGGGGATGTAGACAGACTCATTCTCGCCGACCAGCCGCACCGCATCGCCCACCGTCACCCGTGCCGTGCCCTGCACCACCACCCAATGCTCGGCCCGGTGGACATGAGATTGCAGCGACAGCGCCGCCCCCGGATGCACATGAATGCGCTTGACCTGAAAGCGATGTCCCAGCGCCAGCGTCTCGAACCAACCCCAGGGCCGGTGATCCGTCTGAAACGCGGTGGCCTGTTTCGCCCCCTTGGCCTTCAACACCTCGACCGCGCGTTTCACCCCTTGGGTGTTGGTCAGATCGGCCACCAGCACCGCATCATCCATCGCCACCGCCACGATGTTGCGCAGGCCCACGCCGACCAGCTCGATCCCCTCGACCTCGGACCGCAACAGACTGCCCTGGCAATCCAGCGCAACGGCATTGCCATGGGTCGCATTGCCCGCGCCATCGCGCGCGCTTTCCTGCCAGACTGCGGTCCAGGACCCCAGGTCCGACCATTGCCCGTCAAACCGCACCGCCGCCAGATTGCCCGCCTTTTCCATCACCGCATAGTCGATCGAGATCGACGGCGCTTCAGCCCAGGCAATGCCATCCAGCCGCAGAAACCCCAGATCCGCCTCGGCGGCTGCCACCGAAGCCTCGGCCGCCGCCAGCACCTCGGGCGCATGGGCGCGGAACGCCGCAATCAGCACATCGGCACGGGCCAGAAACACCCCCGCATTCCACAAATAGCGGGAATCGCCCAGCAATTCCGCCGCCCGAGCCGCATCGGGCTTTTCCACGAACCGGTCCAGCACCACCACGCCGGGGGCAATCCCGGCCCCGGTCTCCAGCCAGCCATAGCCAGTCTCGGCCCGGGTCGGCGCAATCCCGAAGGTCACGATCCGCCCTACCTCTGCCGCCTCGGCCCCGGTCAGAACCGCCG
>JBATAV010000649.1:0-3516 GCA_049662025.1 Paracoccaceae bacterium
TGTTCCGCCAGAGCGGCAAGCACTTTTTCCGGTGTGATCGGCAATTCGTAGAAACGGATGCCAAGGGCGTTGTAGACAGCGTTGGCAAAGGCCGCTGCTGCCGGGTTCTTCGCCGCCTCGCCAAGACCCTTGGCCCCGAACGGACCTGTCGGCTCGTAGGTATGGGCGAAGTGCGTCGCGATATCGGCGACCAGCGGTGATTCCGAGATCGACGGCGTCTTGCCGTCAACCCAGAAGCCCTTGCTGGCTAGCTCGCCGGTGACCGGATCCCACTGGTTGTCCTCGGTCAGGGCATAGCCCTGGCCCTTGGAGAGGCCGCCGATCAGCTGGCCGCTGGCCAGCGCCGGGTTCACCACGGTGCCGCAGTCGCTGCCAAGGGCGGCGCGGCGCGAGTGGATCTGTCCGGTATCGGTATCGACCTCGACGTCGACATAGTAGGACACATAGGCCGGCGGGCAGTTGACCATCCGCAGGCTTTGCGAAGAGCTGAGTGTTCCAAGGCTGTTGAGGTGCAGATAGCGGGCAAGCTCTCCCACCGTCATCCGACGTTCGGCCAGGTTCGGGCAGTAGATGACGCCCTGCCCAAGTTCCTCGTCCGGCTCGATGACCAGCGAGTCGGGCAGAACGTCCAGAACCCTGGCCGCCCAATGGAGGATCTGCGCCTTGACTTCTTTTGCCGCCTTCAGCGCAGCACTGCCGCCGGCGTAGATGCCGCGCGTCGCATGGGTGGTCACGTCATAAAGCGAGGTCCGCGTGTCGCAGGGCGAAATCCCGACCATGCGGTTTGGCACCCCCAGCTCTTCGGCGACCAGCTTCGAGATGGCGTGGTTGGTGCCGCCGCCGTGGTCCATCAGCGACTGGATCAGGTCAACCGTGCCGTCCTCGTTCAGCTTCACGATGGCGCCGGAATAGTCGATCATCTCGGCGCCCGAGGCCTTGGCATGGCCCACGCCGCTGGTGTGGAAGCCGCGCGCCATGCCGATGCCGCGCCGCATCCGCCCGGTCTGCGATCCCGACTTTTGCCGCTTGTCCCAGCCGATCAGCTCGGCGCCGGTGTGCAGCAGTTCCGGAACGCCGTCGCTGCGGATGATGCACTTCGATGCCGGACCCTGACCCCAGAAGGTGCCGCCAAGACCGACATACTGGCGCAGTTTGAACTCGATCGGGTCAAAACCCATCTCGGACGCGATCTCGTCCATCAGGCATTCGACCGCAAAGTGAACCTGCGGCGCCCCGAAGCCCTGCATCGCGCAGGACGGCGTCTTGTTGGTGTAGATCGCGCGGCCGACATATTTCATGTTCGGCAGCTTGTAGAGCGAGGCCCAGAAGCCGCCGAAACCGCCAAGGAACGGGAAGGCCTGGATGTTGTGGCCGCCAATGTCGATATTGGCGTTCATCTCGCCGGCGATCAGGGTGCCGTCCTTCTTCACGCCCAGCTTCAGTTTGATTTCCGACGGGTAGCGGACATGGTCGTGCATGTCCTCTTCGCGGGTGGTGGCGATCTTGACCGGATGCCCGGACTTCAGCGCCAGGCCGACACCGATCGGCGTGACCGAGTTCATCTGGATGCTGGACCCGAACGAGCCGCCAAGCATCACCTTCTTCACGTTGATCTTGTTCAGCGGGATGCTGTAGATCTGGCCCAACAGGATGCGGGTGTTGTGAATGGACTGGGTGCTGCACCAGACCGTGATGCCGCCGTCGATCTCGGGGCGGCAAACCACCGATTTAGGCTCCATCTGGGCGTGGTAGATGCGCGGCGTCTTGTAGGTCCGCTCGAAGATGCGGTCGGCTTCGGCAAAACCTTTCACCGTGTCGCCGACATCAATCGTGCGCATCACCGCGACGTTGTTGACGATCGGCTTGTCAACGCCATCCAGCAGAACGGTGTCGTGGATCGGGTCGGCGCCGTCTTTCTGCGCCTGCTCCATGGTCGTGATGACCTGCAGCACCTCATATTTGATCTTGATCGCGCGCAGGGCTTTTTCGGCCAGTGCTTCGGTCGGGGCGGCTACGCCCACCAAGGCCTCGCCGACGTGGCGCGCCTTGTCGGCGACCACGGTCCGGTCCCGGTACAGGCACGGCGGCGTGCTGACGATGCGTTCGTTGTAGCGCATGTGCGGCACATCGGCGTAGGTCAGGCAGACCGCACCCATGGCTTCCGCGGCGCTGGTGTCCACGCTGATGATATTGGCATGGGCATGGGGGCTGCGCAGGACGCGGCCATACCACATCCGGTCGACCGAGATGTCCGGCGCATATTGTTCAGAACCCGTGACCTTGGAGATGCCATCCTTGCGCCAGGACGAATCGCCCACGGATTTCAGTTGGGTCGCCGACATGAGCCTATCCTACTTTTCGTTTCCGTCATGCCGGACAGTAGTACGCGACGGCGGGAAACCAGTATTAGTGTTTTCCGTGGTCTGGAAATTGGAATTCCTAAACGGCGGTAAATGCGGAGCGCCGACCGGTGACTCAGCCGAAATCTTCGACGATCCCGCGCCAGGTCCGGTCAAGAATCGACGGATCCAGCTGCACGGCCGCCGCAAGCAGGCCAAAGGCATCGGGATAGGCCTCGCGCAGAATCATCTCGGCCTTGGCCTTGATCTGTCCTTCGGTGAACGGGCGATCCGGGCCGCCCTGCGCGCTGAGACATTCACCTGCAAGCATGCGGCCGTCGCGCAGCGACAGCGTGACGCGGGCGGGCCGGTCGTTCGGCGGGTCCATCCGGGGCAGGAACGGCGCAATCGTCACCGTCTGGCGAAGCCCGGCCAGACCCGGCTCGCTCAGGGTGTCGGCGTGGAACGCCGCTGCCCCGGCGTGACCAAACACCGCAGTCGCCGCCGCGATATGCTGGATCGAGAATTTCGCCGCCAGCGTCGTGGCGGGTGTCTCATTGTCCAGCACCTGCCCCTTTTCATGCGTCTCGACGCGAATCGCAGCGATCTCGCCGGCGCCGATCTTGCCGGCATCCCCAAGTGCTGCCAGCACCGCCTCGACCGTGGAATGGCCATATTGGCAGCAGGCGTGCATCTTGTGATAGCCTTCGTGCAGGGCCCAGTCGTGCCCGAGACCCGAGGAAAGCGCGCCCGCCTGCGCGGTGGCACCGAAGATCGCCACAAAGACGTCGTGTGCACTGTCGGGCGTTCCGGCAATGCCGATCACAGCCCAGTCGGCGGCGCGAATGCCGTTCTGCGCGCATAGCCCCGGCCAGGTATTGCGTACCAGCGCCCCTGCGACCGCGTGGCCAAAGGGGCCAGGCAGGACCAGCGTCGCGGCGGTCGATATCGTATCGCGCATCATCGCCGCCGATTGGCCGCGCAGCTTTGCCACCGCCGCCGCAGCACCGATCGTCGCAAGCCCGCCATGGGGATGCAGCGCAAGCCTGGGAAGGACGAAGGCGCGGGCAAAACGGGCCACCGTCTCGTAGCCGACCACCAGCGCCAGCAAGACATCGCGCAGGCTGGCCCCGGTCGCCTCGGCTTCGGCCATCAGCGCGGGCAGGCAGTAAAGTGC
>JBATAV010000650.1:0-4848 GCA_049662025.1 Paracoccaceae bacterium
CGGCGGTTCGCCATGCAGTTGGCGCCGATCGGGCCACGGCCCGGCAACTGGAACTTCTGCCCGTAGTTTTCGCAGACGAAGCCGCGGCAGGGGCTTTCCAGCACTTCGACCCGGTAGACCAGACCGCGCGGCAGGATGGCAATCTCCTGCGGCGCGATGTCGATGATCCCCAACTCGGTGCAGAACCGCAACCGGCCCTCTTGCGGCACCACCAGCAACTCCCCGTCAGCCGAGAAGAAGTATTCATCGGTCATCGACTCGGTCACCAGATAGACATGGCTCGCCATGCCTACTTGCGTGTTCACATCGCCCGCCGTCACCATCGTGCGCATGCCGGTCAGCCAGGTCAGCGCTTCACCCGAGTGATCAACCGGATCCCAGCGGTATTGACCCAAGCTGATGATGTCAGGGTCAATCAGCGGCGCCGATTTCCACAACGGCAGGTCGATCTTCTTGAACCGGTGGGTGTGCTTGACCGAGGGCCGGATGCGATAGCACCACGTCCGCTCATTCTGATGCGAAGGCGCGGTAAAGGCGGTGCCGGAAAGCTGCTCGCCATAAAGCCCGTAGTTGCACTTTTGCGGGCTGTTCATGCCCTGCGGCAGCGCGTCCGGCAGGGCCTCGGTTTCAAAGTCATTGCCGAAGCCGGGTATGTAACCTTCGACCGTGCCCTTGGTGTCCACGGCCCGGACCAGACCGCTGTGGCGTGCTTGCGTGTTCATCACCGCCCTCCCCTGCGCATGAAATGTAAAGGTGAGTCTCGCTCGTGGAGAAAATATCGTTGCACTTGCAACGAAGTCAAGCGTGTTGACCGTTCAGCGCGCCATGCTGCGCAAGGCCACCACGGCAGCAAGGGCCGTTGGCAGGCTGATGCCCAGCAAAAGCCAGAAGAAGCCGTGTGCGCCCATTCCGGTTGTCAGTGCGGCCAGCACCAGCGGCAGGCCGATGCCGCCCACCAGCCCCGCCGACAGGATCACCGGCGTCACCCGCGGGTCGTCGCCCATCTTGCGGGCGGAGGTGACGAAAAAGCCGGGAAAGAACATGCCGCAGGACACACCCATGGCGACAAAGGCCGCGCCGGGTGACCACAGCGCGGCGACCAGCGCCGACAGCGCGGCCCAGAACATGGCTGCGGTGTAGATCGCGAATGAGGGCACGCGATGCGCCATCACCCCCAACACGATCCGCGCCAGCAGGAAGACCACGAAAAAGGCCGACAGCAGTTGCGCCGCGCGGATCTCGGACTCGCCGGCGGTGATCAGGGCGGTGGAGCCCAGGCCGATCAGGCTGGCCTCGATGCCGATGCCGATGGCACCAAAGACCATGATCGGCCAATGGATGCGAAAACCGGGGCGGGCCACCGCAACGCGCGCCGCCGGGCCGCCTTCGGTTTCCCCGGCAAAAAGCCAGACCAGTACGCACAGCCCGACCGCCATTGCAAAGACGATGCGTGAGGCGCCACCCACCGCCACGAAAACCAGCGGTGCAACGATCGCCCCGGCGGCAAAGGCCGCGTTCAGAAGGCTGAGCATCGATGCCCCGCGCGCCCCGAATGCCTTCAGGAAGCGCGGGTTGAAGATGGCCGTGGCCATGCCAAACCCGGTGCCGAACACCATCGCGCCCGCCAGCATCACCCCCCAGACGGGCCGCAGTGCCAAAGCCACCGCCCCAAGCGCCAGCAACGCCAGCGCATGCCGCGGCAAGGCCTTTGACCCAAAGCGATACATCAGCCCGACGCCCAGCGCGCTGCCGATCCACAGCGCCGAGACCAGAACCGCCGCCTGGCCGTCGGGCAAGACGAAGATGCGGGTGACCTCGGGCAGGGTCGGCCCGATCAGCGCCTGACCAAAGCCCATCACGACAAAGGTCGCCAGCCCGGCAAACACCAGCCGTCCCTGGCCCCGCATCTGGTCACGCACTTCGGGTTACTCCTGCCGCTGCGATCAAGCGTTTCGCCCGGTGGTGCGGAACTGTCAACGCTTGCAGGGGCGGCGGCTTTCGGTCAGCAATGGGCTGTCTCACGGGTGCCCGGTTCCGATGCGCAGCTTCGATCTTTCCGCTTTTCTGCCCTACCAGCTGGCCGTCGCCGCGGCGCGGGTGTCAAAGCAGTTTTCCGACCGCTACCGCGCTGAATTCGGGCTTTCCATCCCCGAATGGCGGGTGCTGGCGCATCTGGCGGGGGGCGATGCGGTTTCGGTGCGCGAAATTCACGCGCGGGTGGATATGGACAAATCCAAGGTCAGCCGGGCGGCGGCGCGGCTGGAAAGCGCGGGGCTGATCGAAAAGCGCGAAAGCGCAGTGGATCGGCGGTTGCTGGACATGCGGCTGACGGCGGCGGGGCATGAGCTGATCGGGCGGATCATGCCGATTGCCGATGACTTCCAGTCTGACCTTGAGGCGCGGTTGGGCCAAGATGCCGCTCCGTTCCGCCGCGCCCTGCTGCGGCTTCTGGAGGAAAAATGATCACGCTTTACGACTATTGGCGGTCTTCGGCGTCCTATCGCGTGCGGATTGCGCTGAACCTGCTGCGGCTGCCCTACCGGTCCGTTCCGGTGAACCTGCTGGAACATGAACAGAAGGGTGATGCGAACCTGGCCCGCAATCCGCAGGGCCTGGTGCCCTCGCTGGAGATCGACGGGATGATGCTGACGCAATCGCTGGCGATCATCGAATATCTGAATGATACCCATGGCGGGCTTCTGCCCGACGATGCGCCGGGCCGGGCGCGGGTGCGGGCGCTGTCCTACGCGGTGGCGATGGAGACAGCACCCATCTGCAACCTGTCGGTGCGCAGCCATGTGGCCAGCCTGACCGGCGGGGCGTTTTCGGCAGATGACTGGCAGCGCCATTACATCAATGCCGGGCTTGCGGCACTGGAGCGGATGCTGGGCGCCCCGCAAACCGGGTTGTTCTGCCATGGCGATGCAGTGACGATGGCCGATCTGTGCCTGGTGCCGCAGGTCTACAACGCCCGCCGCGCCGGTCTGGACGTGGCGTCATGGCCGACACTCGCGCGGATCATGGTAAGACTTGAGGAAATTCCCGCCGTGCAGGCGGCCCATCCCGATGAGGTGAAGCCATGACCGATGTCTACATTCTTTCCGCCGCCCGCACCGCGATTGGCACCTTTGGCGGCGCACTGGCTGCCGTTCCGCCAATCGACATTGCCACCCATGCGGCCAAGGCGGCAATCGAACGGGCGGGGGTTGCACCGTCGCAGATCGGCACCGTCGTCTTCGGCCATGTCATCAACACCGAACCACGCGACATGTATCTGGCGCGCGTTGCGGCAATGCAGGCCGGAGTGCCCGACACCACCCCGGCAATGAACGTCAACCGGCTGTGCGGGTCGGGCGCGCAGGCGATTGTCTCGGCCACCCAGGCGCTGCTGCTGGGCGACGCAGATGTGGCACTTGCAGGCGGTGCGGAATGCATGAGCCGATCGCCCTACGCCATGCAAGCCGTGCGCTGGGGCCAGAAGATGGGTGACACCAAGGCCGTCGACATGATGACCGGCGCGTTGACTTGCCCCTTTGGCACCGGGCACATGGGGGTGACGGCAGAAAACGTGGCGGCGCAGGATGGCGTCAGCCGCGCCGATCAGGATGCCTTCGCGCTGGAAAGCCAGGCGCGGGCGGCGCGGGCGATTGCCGAGGGTCGGTTCGCCGACCAGATCGTTCCGGTCGAGATTGCCAGCCGCAAGGGGCCGGTGATTTTCGCGGTCGATGAGCATCCCAAGGCGACGACGATGGGGGCGCTGGCCGGGCTGCGGCCTGCGTTCCAGAAAGACGGCACGGTGACGGCGGGCAATGCTTCGGGGCTGAACGATGGCGCTGGCGCGCTGGTGCTGGCGCGAGAATCGGCCATGAAGGGGCTGAAGCCGCGGGCGCGGATCATGGGCTGGGCGGTGGCGGGGGTGGACCCAAAGGTAATGGGGCTGGGCCCTATCCCGGCGGTGCGGGCGCTATGCGCCAAACTGGGCGTCAAACCGCAGTCCTTTGATGTGGTCGAATCGAATGAGGCCTTCGCCGCCCAGGCCCTGGCAGTTTCCCGTGCGCTGGACCTTGACCCGGCCAGGGTCAACCCCAACGGCGGGGCGATTGCCCTGGGCCACCCGGTCGGCGCCACCGGGGCAATCCTGACGGTGAAAGCGCTGCATGAACTGGAACGGGCGGGCGGCAAGACCGCGCTGATCACCATGTGCATTGGTGGCGGTCAGGGTATCGCGCTGGCGATCGAGCGGGTCTAAAGCATTTGCCAGCTTACCAGACGCGCACCACCGACCGGGCCGAACGGCCTTTGGCGTCAATCACCGACAGGGTGACAAATCCGGTTTCCGGCAGCGCCAGAATGCTTTCGCGGTCGCGTGTGGCAACCTCCAGCGGCTGGCCGTCGACCATCCAGGTAAAGGGTGCCGTACCGCCGCGCACCTTGACCATCAGGCCCGAGGGCAGCAACTCTACCTCTGCCCCATCGGGCGGAAAAGCAACGGCGGGCGCATCGGCGGCCGGATCGAATGCCGCAGTGCGCGACCGAAAGCGTTGCAGTGGCAGCGGCAGTTCGGCGTTTGACACAAGCAGCGTCGAAGGCGGCGCGGGCGGCTGCGGATCCAGCTTGGGCTTCAGCCGATTGAAGGCCTGAAACAGCACGGGTGCGGCAAGATCGGCGCCAAAGGCCCCCGGCACCGGCGTGCCGTCGGCGCGGCCCATCCAGACCCCGATCACATGTTTGCCGTCAAAGCCGATCGCCCAGGCATCGCGGTGGCCGTAAGAGGTGCCGGTCTTGTAGGCCAGCCGGTTCGACGGTGCGCCGGGCGGCGGCGCAAGGCCGGCCAGAATATCCCCAACC
>JBATAV010000651.1:0-1827 GCA_049662025.1 Paracoccaceae bacterium
AACCCGATGAGCCCCTTGTTCACCCGCAAGGGCCTGGCGCTGGGCGCACTGGCGCTGGTGGCGGGCTGGGCCTTCATGTCGTTCTATACGGTGCGGCCCGAGGAACGCTCGGTCGAGCTGTTTCTGGGGGAAAGCGCGGGTGTCGGCGACCCCGGCCTGAACTTTGCCCCCTGGCCGGTGGTGACCTATGAAAAGATTCAGGTCACCGGCGAGCGTACGACCGACATCGGCGCCGCCGATGGCAACACCGGTGCCTTGATGCTGACGCGTGACAAGAACATCGTCGACATCGGCTTTCAGGTGGTCTGGAACATCTCGGACCCCGAGGAATACCTGTTCAACCTGGCCGACCCCGAGGAAACGGTCCGCGCGATCAGCGAAAGTGCGATGCGCGACATCATCGCGCGGTCGGAACTGTCGCCGATCCTGAACCGCGATCGTGGCGCCATTCCGCTTGATCTGCGGGTGGCGGTGCAGGCGACGCTGGACGAATACAAGGCCGGCATCCAGGTGATCCGCGTCAACCTGCGGCGCGCGCAGCCGCCTTCGGATGTGGGGGCGGCGTTCCGCGCCGTGCAGGACGCCCAGCAGGAACGTGACCGGCTGGAGAAAGAGGCCGATGGCTATGCCAACAAGGTGACGGCCGGTGCAAGGGGCGAAGCCGCGCGACTGGTCGAAGAGGCCGAAGGCTACCGCGCCAATGCGGTGAACTCGGCCGAGGGTGAGGCGGCGCGCTTCACTTCGGTCTATGCGGAATATGTCAAGGCGCCCGAAATCACCCGGCGGCGGCTCTATATCGAGGCGATGGAAAAGGTGTTCGGCGGAATGGACAAGGTGATCCTTGACGGTGTGGCGGGCGGCAACGGCGGGCAGGGCGTGCTGCCCTATCTGCCGCTTGACCGGTTGGGCCGCGGGGCTGCTGCTGCGGCTGGAGGGTCCAACTGATGCGCGCGATTTATGTTCTTCCCGTCCTTCTGGTGGCTGTGGTGACGGCGCTGTCCTCGGTTTTCATCGTCGATGAACGCAAGAAGGGACTGGTGCTGCAATTCGGCGAGATCATGCAGGAAAAGGAAACACCCGGCCTGGGCTGGAAACTGCCCTTTCTGCAGGACGTGGTCTATTACGAGGACCGCATCCTGGGTCTGCAGACCGCGCCGATCGAGGTGACGCTTCTGGGCGAACGGCGGCTGGTCGTCGATGCCTTCGCGCGCTGGCGGATCACCGATCTGAAGGCCTTTCGCCAGGCCACTGGCACCAGCGGCGAGGAACGCGCGCAGGTGCTGTTGAACAACATCCTGCAGCAGGCGATTCCCGAAGTGCTGGGCAAGACCACGCAGGATCAGGTGCTGAGCCAGGACCGGACCGGGCTGATGAACGATATCCGCGACATCGCCCGACGCGAGGCGGCGGCGCTGGGGGTGACCGTGATCGACGTGCGGCTGACGCGCACCGATCTGCCCGAGCAGAACCTGGCCTCCACCTTCTCGCGGATGCGGGCCGAACGCGAACGCGAGGCCGCCGACGAAATTGCCCGTGGCGGCGAGGCGGCGCAGCGGGTGCGGGCCTCGGCCGACCGGACGGTGGTCGAGGAAACCTCGAAGGCGCGCAAGACCGCCGAGACCATTCGCGGCGAGGCCGATGCCGAAAGGAACCGCATTCTGGCCGAAGCCTATGGCCAGGACCCCGAGTTCTTTGCCTTCATCCGCTCGCTGACCGCCTATCAGGTGGCGTTGAGGGGCGAAAACTCGACCATCGTGATGCAGCCGGATAGCGAGTTCTTCGATTATCTGCGCAGCGAAAGCGGGCCTGTGCCGGTGGCGCCGGTGC
>JBATAV010000652.1:0-1813 GCA_049662025.1 Paracoccaceae bacterium
CGCCAGCATCGCGGGCGCCAGCACCGCGCGCGGCAACGGACGTTCGCCGCGACGCCGCGACATCGCGGCAAAGACCGCCATGCCGCACAGCCCCATGATCACCATCACCTGCCCCAGCGGCAGATGATGCGACGAGGCTTTCAGGAACACGTCTTCCACCGCAAAGGCGGCCATCGAGGCCACCATCAGCCCCGCACCCCGCAGGTTGGCGGCAGGATCGTGGTTCAGTTGATCAGCCCGGCGTGGCGCATCGCGGCCTTGATGCGCTCCTTGGTGCCTTCGGTCAGGCCGACATGCGGCAGCCGCACCTCCGGCGCGCAGCGACCCAACAGCGACAACCCGTATTTCACGCCGATCAGGCCGGGCTCGATGAAGATCGCCTCATGCAGCGGCATCAGCCGGTCCTGATAGTCCAGCGCCTTGGCATAATCGCCCGAAAGCGTCGCCTGCTGGAACTCGGCGCACAGCTTCGGCGCCACGTTGGCGGTGACCGAGATGCACCCCGTGCCGCCATGCGCGTTGAAGCCCAGCGCCGTGGCATCCTCGCCCGAGATCTGGATGAAATCCTTGCCGCAGGTGATGCGCTGCTTCGGCACGCGGGAAAGATCGCCGGTGGCATCCTTCACCCCGATGATGCGCGGCAGCTTGGCCAGCTCTCCCATCGTGGCGGGCAGCATGTCCACCACCGACCGGCCGGGGATGTTGTAGATGATGATCGGCAGGTTGCAGCAATCGTGCAGCGCGGTGAAATGCGCGATCAGCCCGCCTTGCGTCGGCTTGTTGTAATAAGGCGTCACCACCAGCGCGGCATCGGCGCCGGCGCGTTCGGCATGCTGGATCAGCTCGATCGCCTCAAGCGTGTTGTTCGACCCGGCCCCGGCAATCACCGGCACCCGGCCGGCGGCGAATTTCACCACCGCCTCGACCACGGCGCGATGCTCTTCATGGCTCAGCGTCGGGCTTTCACCAGTGGTGCCCACCGGCACAAGGCCGCTTGATCCTTCGGCGATCTGCCAGTCGACCAGCTTTTTCAGCGTCTCCATATCCACCGCGCCGTCCTTGAACGGCGTTACCAGGGCAGGGATCGACCCTTTGATCATGGCACGCACTCCTTTGCGGGGGGCGGGATTCGCCCGCCGTGGAAACCCGGCCTTCCTAGCGGCGACCGGCCCCTTTGCCAAGCGCTGCCGATGACACCTTCGTGGCCGATGACACCTTCGTGGCCAATGACACCTTCGTGGGTTGTGGCGGCGGGGCGGCTCGGGCAGATTCAGGTGCATGACCCTGTTGCTCCGCCTGATCCTGTGCCTTGCCCTGCTGATCCCCGCCGCCGCCCGCGCCGATACGGTGCAGGCGATGCAGACCGCATTGCAACTTGCCGCCGGCAAGGATTGGGACGGCGCCTTGGCCGTGGCCCCCTCGGGCGTCGGGCGCGACGTGATCGAGTGGCAACGCCTGCGCGACGGGCAGGGCTCGTTGGGCGAGTATGAAGATTTCCTCAAACGCCGCGCCGACTGGCCGGGTCTGCCCTACCTGAAGGAAAAGGGCGAAACCGCGGTGGCCCGGTCCGACACCCCCGCCCGCGTGGTCGCCTGGTTCGGGGCGGATGCCCCCGAAACCGCCGAAGGCGCGATTGCCCTGGTCAGCGCGTTGAAGGCGCTGGGAAAGGCCGATCTGGCCGAGACCGAGGCGATGCGCGCCTGGGCCGATCTCGCGTTCACGGCCGACGAAGAAACCGCCCTTCTGGCGCTGGAACCCGCCGCACTGAAGCGCGTGCATCAACTGCGGCTCGACAACCTGCTCTGGGCCGGGC
>JBATAV010000653.1:0-2942 GCA_049662025.1 Paracoccaceae bacterium
CAGTTCGGGTTGGCGATGATGTTGCGCTTGGCATAGCCCATGATCGCATCTGCGTTCACTTCCGGCACGATCAACGGCACGTCATGGTCATAGCGGTACAAGGACGAGTTATCGATCACCACACAGCCCGCCGCCGCCGCCTTGGGCGCGAATTCCTTGGTCGGGCCTGACCCCACGGCGAACAAGGCCATATCCCAGCCGGTGAAATCAAAGGTCGCCAGATCCTTGGTCTTCAAGGTCCTGTCGCCAAAGCTGACTTCGGTGCCCAGCGACTTGCGCGAGGCCAGAACGGCGATCTCGTCCACCGGGAACTCGCGCTCCGCAAGGATGTTCAGCATTTCGCGGCCCACGTTGCCCGTGGCACCCACGACGACGATCCTGTAGCCCATCGGGGTTCTCCTTTGTCTGCCCCCCATGCGGGGACGTGTTCCGTTAGCGCAAGGCGGACGGGGGGAAAAGCGGATTCTTCGGCGTCTGCAATGGAGGTCAGTCCGTGCGGTCGCGCGAAAACAGATAGATCAGCAGACCGACGCCGACAAACAGGCTGTAGAACACGAACAGCCCCAGATAGGGCGTGGCGGGCGGGGCCGAATTCACCACCCCCCCGGCCGGTTGCAACGCCGCATGCAGACGCCCGGTCAGCATCTGCATGATGCCCGCAGCGCCAATGCCGCACAGGTTGATCAGCGCGACGCCGCGCCCGACCAGGTGCGGCGGCAGGAATGCCCGGCCATGCCCCATCACAACGGGGAAGGACGCTCCGAAAAACCCCACACCCATGAACAGCAGGGTTGACAGGCCCGCCCCGCCGGTGGGCCAGGCGACCAGTGCCGCCAGACAGGCCAGCATCAGCGCATTGCCGCCAAAGACCACCCATTTGCGGGTGCCCAGCCAGCGGTCCAAGGGGCCATAGGCGAAGTTGCCCGCCACCATCGCCAGCCCCATCCACAGGCTGACCCGCCCCACGCCGGGACGGTCCAGCCCGTAGACATCGGTGAAATACGGCCCCAGCCACAGCCCGCGCAGACCCGCCGAGGGCGCATAGCAGACGATCATCATCGCGAATATCGGCCACAAGGCGGGCATTGCCAGCAGCGTCAGCACCGATCCCTTCTGACCCGTCGCCACCACCCGTACCGGGTCGCGCACCAAAGCCGCCACCACCACGCCTGCCAGTGCGGTCACCACCGCCAGCGCCCAGACCGTTTGCCGCCAGCCATAGCCCTCAACCGCCAGGGTCAGCGGCAAGGACGCCGCGATATTGCCCAATGAGCCGACGCCGATCGTCACCCCCGCCAAGGTGCCAAAGACCGCCGGCGTGAAGGTGCGGGCGAAGATGTAGAAACTGGCCATCAGCACCGGCGAACAGCCCACCCCGATCAGCGCCATTGCCACGCTCAGCATCGCGGGCGTCTCGGCCATCGCAAACAGCGCCGCCCCCACCGCCCCCACCAGCAGCGCCGCTGCCGTGGTGCGGCGCGGTCCGATCCGGTCCAGCGCCTCTCCCACCGGGATCTGCATCAAGGCAAATGCCAGGAACCAGGCACCCGAGGCCGTGGCCAGATCCGCCTTGCTCGCCCCGAGATCGGTTTCCAGCACCGGCGTCAGCACCGCCAGAAAGGCGCGGTAGAACTGGCTCAGCACATAGCCGAGCATCAGGGTGATGATACCTGCGCGCATGGGGGGTCTCCGCTCCGGGCCGGCGTTTGTCGCAAGACGCGGCTCCGGGCGCAAGAGGAGCGGTTGCGACCTTGCGCGGACCAGAGCAGCGGTGTCAGATAGCGCCAGATTTCCCGACAGGAGGTTCTCATGCGCCCGCCCCTTCTTCTTGCCGCCGCACTGGCTCTCGCCACTCCGGCGCTGGCCAATGACGGCTTTGGCGGGCTTTCCGCCACCGGCCTGACCTTTGGCCAGACCGAGGCGGTGGCGATGCAGCAGGAAGACCTGTTCATCAGTATCGACCGCGTCACTGTGGATTACGTCTTTGCCAACACCACGGCGCAGGACGTGACCGGAGAAGTGATCTTCCCGCTGCCGCCGATTGTGGTCGTGGGCCAGTGGGATGATGCCATGATGAACCTGCCCGCAGACCCGGGCCGCGACAATCTGGTGGATTTCAAGGCCACGGTCGATGGCGTGCCCGTCACGCCGCAGATCGACCGCATCGCGGTGATCGAAGAGCCATGGGAGGAAGGTCGCCCGCTTTCCGCGCAATACGACACCCCCGGCCGCGACGTGACCGCCGATCTGGCGCGCTTCGGCCTGCCGCTGACGCTGGATGCCGATCAGGTGCACGCCGCCCTTCTGGCGTTGACGCCGGAACAGCAGGCGGAAATCCAGGCCGCCGGACTGGCCGAATACTACGGCGGCGACCCGGCGCAAGGTATCGACCCGGAAACCACCGCCATGTGGTCGCTGGTAATCCGCTATCACTGGACCCAGACCTTCCCGGCCGGTACTACAGTCAAGGTGCATCACGAATACCAGAACCTGCCCCCCGGCGGGTTGTTCTACTGGAGCGATCCACCCGAAGACTACGAACAGACAATCGCCGACCAGTATTGCATCGACGCGGGCACCACCAAGGCCATCATCAAGTCCATCCGCCACCCCGATGGCGCCGAGTTCGGCAATTACGGCACGTCCTTCAACATCTCTTACGTCCTGCGCACGGCCAACAGCTGGGCTGGCCCGATCGGCAAATTTCGCCTGACCCTGGACAAGGGCGACCCGGCCAACGTGATCTCGCTGTGCGCCGACGGGGTGAAGAAGACCGGCCCCACCACCTTCGTGGTCGAAAAGACCAACTACACCCCCGACCGCGATCTTGAGGTGCTGGTGGTGGTGCCCCTGCCGGTGGAATGATCAGTCAACCGGCGGCGCGCCCCCCTCGGCCCGCCGCCGCGCGATGAACGGCGCCAGCCGGTCGGCCACCTCTGCCG
>JBATAV010000654.1:0-1688 GCA_049662025.1 Paracoccaceae bacterium
TCAAGGTGGCCCAAGTCGTCGCCGAAGAGTTTCAGATTGATATCAACCGGGTCAAAGTCACCGCCACCAATACCGGAAAGGTGCCGAACACCTCTCCCACCGCAGCCTCGTCGGGCACGGATCTGAACGGCATGGCAGCCTTGGATGCCTGCCAGAAGATCAAGGCAAAGATGGTCGCCTTTGCCGCCACCAAATGGGGGGTCAAGGAAAGCGACGTCGAGTTTCTGCCCAACACGGTGCGCGTCGGAGAAGAAAGAATCGCCTTTCCCGAATTCGTCCAGATGGCCTATCAGGCACGGGTATCTCTGTCGTCCAGCGGGTTCTACGCCACCCCCGATATCCATTGGGACAGCGCCAAAGCCAAAGGGCAGCCGTTCTTCTATTTCTCTTACGGCGCCGCAGTGACCGAAAGCGTGATTGACACTCTGACCGGCGAAAACCGGATCCTGCGGGTGGATGTCCTGCATGATGTCGGCAAATCTCTGAACCCTGCGATCGATCTGGGCCAGATCGAAGGCGGCTATGTGCAGGGGGCTGGCTGGCTGACGATGGAAGAGCTGGTTTACGATGCCAAGGGACAGCTGACCACGCATGCCCCCTCGACCTACAAGATCCCGGCCTGTTCGGACCGGCCCCCGGATATGCGGGTCAATCTTTGGGCCAGCGAAGGCAACCCGGCAAAGACCGTCTATCGGTCAAAAGCGGTGGGAGAGCCGCCGCTGATGCTGGGCATCTCGGCGCTATTTGCGCTGTCTGACGCGATTTCGGCGGCAGGAGACTATCGGACCGATCCGCTGCTTGACGCCCCCGCCACGCCCGAACGGGTGCTGATGGCGGTTGAACGGCTGCGCAAATCCTGACTGGCGAAGCGTTTGGTTAGAGACGATGAAATGGAATAGGTTGTGACAGAAAAGACCATCCTGCGCGGGCGCGTCCTCAGCTTTTCGGAGGAGCCGGAACATGCCGATGATTCCGGCGCGTTCACCTATATCGAAGACGGGGCTGTCGTCCTGGCAGATGGTTTGATCGAGGCCACCTGCGCGTTCAATGCGCTGACTGACACGGATTTGGCGGGCGCCAGAATTGTTGACCACCGCCCGCATCTGATCCTGCCCGGTTTCATCGACGCCCATCTGCATTTTCCACAGATGAATGCCGTCGGATCCTGGGGCGCACAGCTGATCGAATGGCTGAACACCTATACCTTTCCCCAAGAGGCGCGCTTTGCCGAAAAGGCCCACGCCGAGCGCATGGCGGACTGGTTCATCAATCAGCTGATCAGCCAGGGAACCACCACGGTGGCCACCTATTGCACGGTTCACAAGGTCTCGGCCGAGGCGTTGTTTGCCGCCGCCGGAAAGAAGAACTATCGCCTGATAGCAGGTAAGGTTCTGATGGACCGCAACGCCCCCAGCCAGGTGCTGGATACGCCGCAGGCCGGCTATGACGACACCAAAGCGCTGATTGCCGAATGGCATGGCAAGGGCCGTATCGACTACGCAATCACGCCGCGCTTTGCCATCACTTCGACGCCTGCGCAGATGGAAACCGTCGCCACCCTGATCGCGGAGCATCCCGATTGCTACGTTCAGACCCATCTGGACGAAAACCACTATGAAATCGAACTGACGCTGGGTCTTTACCCCAAGGCGAAGGATTATCTGGAGATCTATGAGACTTACGGAATG
>JBATAV010000655.1:0-2246 GCA_049662025.1 Paracoccaceae bacterium
GCCCGCAGCCCCGCCGCCCACGATGATGATGCGCCGCGGCTGATCCACCGCGGCGGCCTGAGCGGGCTGCGGCTGGGGCTGAATCTCTTCGCGCACCACAAAGCGGTCGCCCTGCCGTTCCACCTGCCACACCGCCACAGGATCAAAGGCGGGTGCCCCCACCGCCTCGCCCGAGCGCAGTGAGAACAGCGCATGGTGCAGCGGGCAGCGCACGGTCTCTCCCTCGATCGCGCCACGGTCCAGCCTGCCGCCGTAATGGGTGCATTGGTTGCCGATCGCCACCACCTCATCGCCCAGACGCGCCAGCAAGATCTGCTTTTTGCCGACAAAGCCGCGCAACATGCGACTGGTGCCGAAATCGGCCAGCGTCACGCCTTTGGTCAGATCGGGGGTGTTGTCCTGTGGGGATGGGGTGGTCATGGCCGGTCTCCTTTCACGGATCGGTGCGGGGCCGAGGTCCGGGTCTGGACCTTGGCCCGCGATTGTTTCAGACTTTGCTCAAACCTTCTGCTCCTGCGCGCTCCAGTACATTGGCAGTAATGCGATCACAGCGTGCGCCGTCGAAACTGAAAGCTTCGGTCAGAGAGGTGTCCATCTCCTGGGCCAGCCCTTCCCGCAGCAGGCTGCGGGCACGGAAAAAGCGGCTGCGCACGGTGGCTTGGGGGATATCAAGTGCCGCAGAGACCTCTTCGACGCTCATCTCTTCTACCGCCCGCAACATGAAGACGGGGCGATAAACTTCGGGCAAGAGGTCGATGTGCGCCTCCATCATCCGACGCATTTCAGCGCGCAGCAATTCTTGTTCAGGGCCGCGGGACGGCGCCTCGGTCAATGCCGCTTGGGTCTTGGGGTCGGGGGACAGCATGGCAACCTCCAGCGGGATGATCTGCGCGGATGTGCGGCGCAGGCGGCCAAGGGCCTCGTTCGAGACGATACGGACAAGCCAGGTCGAAAGGCGGCTTTCGGCACGAAAGCGGGCCAATCCGCGCCAGGCGTGCAGCCAGCCCTCCTGCGCCGCGTCCTCAGCCTCGGCGTCGCTGCACAGGATCGAGCGGGCAGTGCGGAACAACAACTGGTTATAGCGGCGCATCAGCACCTCAAAGGCGGCACTGTCGCCTGCAACAGCGCGGGCGATCAGATCGGCCTCTGACACCGGGGCGGATGAAGTTAAGGCGTGGGAAGTCGCATACATAGACAATCCTCCGGACTTGAGTCCAAGTCTGACGTGGATGCGAGGAAGAGCAACCACCCACGTCAGGCGTTTCAGCGTTTCATCAGGCTTAGAAATTCCCTTCGCAGGTTGGCGTCTTGCAAGAACGCGCCGCGCATCACCGAATTGGTCATGACCGATTGCGCGTCCTTCACGCCGCGCCAATGCATGCAGAAGTGGTCAGCCTCCATCACCACAGCCAACCCATCGGGATGGATGCGACGTTCCAGTTCATCAGCCAGCATCACCACCGCCTCTTCCTGAATTTGCGGGCGACTCATGATCCAGTCGCAGAGCCGGGCGTATTTCGAAAGACCAATCAGATCGGATTTGGCATTGGGCAGCACGCCGATCCAGACCCGGCCCATGATCGGGCAAAGGTGGTGCGAGCAGGCGCTGCGCACCGTGATGGGGCCGATGATCATCAACTCGTTCAACTGCGAGACATTGGGGAATGCGGTGACAGCGGGCGCTGGCCGGTAACGTCCGGCAAACACCTCATCGACGAACATCTTCGCTACCCGGCGGGCTGTGTCGGCGGTGTTGTGATCATGGGCGGGGTCGATCACCAGCGCGCTCAGCACACCCTGCATCTGTTGTGCCACCTCATCGCGCAACGCATCCAGCTCGCCCTCGCGCAGGTAGGCGGAGATGTTGTCATTGGCGCTGAAGCGCACGCCCGCGTCGATCAGGCGGGCGCGGATGCGGTTAGAGATCGAAGGTACTGGCGGGCAGTCCTTGGGAAACGCAGGCGTGGCGAGGGGATGGATGGTCATAGTTTATTCCTTCATTCCGTCATCAACAGGCAAATTTGTCGTGGACGGCGGCGATCTTTTGGGCGTTGGCAGCGGCAGTGTCTGACGCGGCCTTGTCACCACCCTTTGACACATTTGCGGTCGCGGTGGTGATATCGACTTGCAAAAGCCCGATCAGTACGTGGACGGTCCTGCCACCGTAACCGGGTTTAATTCCATCGCCGATGTCAAACCGACGTCGCATCGGCCGCGCGGCGGTGGGCTTCGGAACTGCCGTAGGT
>JBATAV010000656.1:0-4360 GCA_049662025.1 Paracoccaceae bacterium
GAGGTGTCCCGATGATTCTTGCCGCCCTTTCCGCCCTTGCCGAACCGACCCGCCTTGCTGCGATGCGCGCCCTGATTGACGGCGAGGAGCATTGCGTTTGCGATCTGATGCGGCGCCTTGAGGCCACACAAAGCCGGATGTCGCGCCATATGCAGGTGCTGAAACAAGCAGGTCTCGTGGTGGATCGGCGCGATGCGCAATGGGTGCGCTACAAGATCAGGCCCGATCTGCCGCCGCATCTGCGGGCGCTCTTGGTTGCGGCGCTGGTTGACGAGGTGGTGGCATGAACGTCTTTGGCTGGATGAACGATCAGCTGCTTCGGATGCAATGGCTCTCGGATCTGGTAGCGTCAGGGGTGCAGGCTTTGGGCCTCGATCCGGCCTCGCGCATCGGCGGATCGGTGCAGTTCTTTCTCTATGATGTGGTGAAGATTTTCATCCTGCTTTCCGTCCTGATCTTCGCAATCTCATATGTGCAAAGCTATTTCCCGCCTGAACGCACGCGGCGGATTCTGGGCGGGCGGTCGGGCATCGGCGCGAATATCCTTGGCGCATTGCTGGGCACGATCACCCCGTTTTGCTCGTGCTCCTCGATCCCGCTGTTCATCGGATTTACCGCCGCCGGCCTGCCGCTGGGGGTGACGTTCTCCTTCCTGATCTCCTCGCCCTTGGTCGATATGGCCTCGGTCATCCTGCTGGCCTCGATCTTCAGCTGGCCGATTGCGCTGGCCTATGTTGGCGTCGGGCTGGTGGTCGCCGTGGTCGGCGGCACGATCATCGGCAAGCTGGGGATGGAGGATCAGGTCGAGGGCTTTGTGCGCAATGTGCCGGTGACAGACGCCGATGCGGTGCTGACCAAGCGGGACCGCATCGGCTTTGCCCGCGATCAGGTGCGCGATATCGTCGAAAAGGTCTGGCCCTATGTGCTGATCGGGGTTGGCATTGGTGCGGCGATCCACAACTGGGTGCCCGCGCAGACGATTTCCGCGCTGCTCGGCCAGGATAAATGGTGGGCGGTGCCAGTGGCGACCCTTGTCGGCATCCCGATGTATGCCGACATCTTCGGCACCCTGCCGATCGCCGAGGCGCTGGTCGGCAAAGGCGTCGGGCTTGGTACGGTGCTGGCCTTCATGATGGCGGTCACGGCGCTGTCGCTGCCCTCGCTCATCATGCTCAAACGCGTGGTGAAAATGCCGTTGCTGGTTGCGTTTACCGGCCTTGTCACTGTCGGCATCCTGACCATCGGCTTCACCTTCAACGCAATCACGCATCTGTTTCTCTGAAAGGAAATCCCATGATCATCAAGATCCTCGGTTCGGGCTGCAGGAAATGCGTCGCCTTGGCGGACAACGCCAAGGCGGCGGCGCAGGCGGCGGGCAAGCCGGCAGAGATCGTCAAAGTCACCGATTTTGCCGAGATCGCCGCTTACGGCGTGATGTCGACGCCGGCGCTGGTGGTGGACGAAAAGCTGCTCTCAACGGGCAAGGTGCTGAGTGCGGACGAGATCGGGCGCCTGCTGTGACCGACTACCGCGTGGCCGCCCGCCGCGTTGATCGCCACGGCAGCCTTGCCGTCGCGAAAGAGGCGGAGATCGTGCTCGACACCGATCTGGCGGGCCGTCGGGATGCGATGAATCCGGTGGAACTGCTGCTGGCAGCGCTGGCGGCCTGCATGTTGAAGGGGATCGAGCGGGTCACGCCGATGCTGGAGTTTCAGATCGACGGGGTCGAGGTGGAACTCGAAGGCATCCGGCAGGACGTGCCGCCCAAGCTGACGCTGATCCGCTATCAGATCACCGTGGACAGCGCCGAGTCCGATCAGCGGCTTGATCTTTTGCACCGCAACATACTGAAATACGGCACTATTTCGAACACGCTTTCAGCAGCCCTGCCGCTGGAGGGAACCTTGATCCGGAAAGCCTGACCCATGCCGCACGACCACGACCATCAACCGCCCGCCGATCTTGGCCCCGCCTTTCAATGGGCGGTCGGGCTGAACACCGCCTATGTGATTGTCGAAGGTGCTGCGGGCTGGATCACCGGATCCTTGGCGCTCTTGGCCGATGCGGCGCATAATCTCACGGATGTTGCCGGTCTGCTGATCGCCTGGGGGGCGGCGGTGCTGGCCAAACGGGCAATGACCGCGCGCCATACCTGGGGCCTGGGCCGCGCAACGATCCTTGCTGCCCTGCTCAACGCGATTGCGATTCTGGTCGGCGTTGGGGCCGTGACATGGGAGGCGGTGCAGCGGCTGGAAGATCCGGTTGCCGTGCCGGGGATGACGGTGATGCTGGTGGCGCTGATCGGCATTGCCGTGAATACCGGATCGGCGCTGCTGTTCATGTCGTCGCGCAAGGGCGATCTGAACGCGCGCGGGGCATTCTTGCACATGGCAGCCGATGCTGCGGTGTCCGGCGCGGTGGTGTTGGCGGCGGCTGGCATCATGCTGACGGGCTGGGATTGGCTTGATCCCGCCGTGGCCATTGCGGTGAGCCTGCTGATCGCGATCACTGCCGGCGGATTGTTCCGTGAGGCGCTGCATCTGAGCCTTGACGGCGTGCCGTTCGCGATTGACCGCTCAAGGATTGCCGACTGGTTGGCGGCGCAGGACGGCGTGCAAAGCCTGCACGACTTGCACATCTGGCCGCTCTCGACCACCCGCACGGCGCTGGCGGTGCATCTGGTGTGGGACGGCGCCGACGCGGACAGGTTTATTGACCGCGTGACCGATGCGCTGGCCGACGATCACGGCATCGCGCATGTCACCTTGCAACTGGAACGCCAGCCTTGCGAGCGGGCGGGGGCCTGATCACAGGTTGGGGTATCGTAAAGGCGAAAAGTCGCCGGGAGCGGGTGACTGTAAGCCCTGATATGCTCATGGGCCCGGCGATGGGCGGAGCGCGGTCATTTGCTGCGCTTTCTCCAGAGATCTGCCATGCGGACCAAGGCTGGTGTCCCAGCCAGTATTCCAGTGGCAAATCCTGGACCATTGCGACCAATCGCGCACGCCTTGTGTCAAGGCGCCGGTCATCCGGTCCGGGATGTTCGAGGTTTCGTCCGGTCCTTCATCGGCGCGGCTGAAAAGCGCGGCCATGGCGGCTGCGTCAGGACGAATTTCGATCGCCAAGGCTTCACTGCAATTGGAGTCAGCCCTCCGAAAGCAAACCAATACGCCAGCAAGAATCCGTGCGATGCCATGGGAATCATTTCTCCGGCCGAGCTGCAGCCCGAAAAACCCTGCAGTTTCTGTCAGGCTATATGGGCCAGGAATCGAAGGGCTGCTTTTCAAGCTGCATCGACCCGTCGGCAGCTTGAAAAATGTTGATCCAGGCACGCCAGTTTTCATCGTCCACCTCGGGGAAATCCAGCCGGTAATGGCTGCACCGGCTCTCGGTGCGCATCAGCGAGGCGCGCAGCTTCATCTCGGCGCTCAGGATCATGTTGCGGGTCTCGAACGCCAGCCGCAATTCGTGCATGTTGGCGGCACGCAGCATGGGGGCATGGTGGTCGCGCAGCTCTTCGATATAGGCCAGAGCGGCCTGCATCATCGTGCCTTTCTTGATGTAGAGAACGAAGTTCGGGATCATCACGCCTTGCAGGGTCTGGGTGACCCAGGCCGGGCCATAGCCCGCCTCGCGCCGCAGGGGGGCGAGGATTTCATCGGCAATCGCAGCAATCCGCGCGTCAGGGATTGCAGGCGTTTCGACCGATCCGGCATAAACAGCCGCCGCTTCGCCCGCGACGGCGCCTTGCACCGCCGATCCTGCCAAAGATGAGCCGATCTGCGTGTAGATCCCGCCCGCCATATGGCTGCCAAGCGCATCCCCCGCCGCATAAAGACCGGGGATGTTCGAGGCGCAGCGGTCATCCACCGGCACCAGCCCTTCGGACTTGTGGATCGCCATCCCGGCCGAGGCCCCGCCGACATTCGCGCCGGGGGAAAAGCCGGGGGGTGGGCCACCGCCCGGCGGACCACCCGGCCCGCCGCCAGTTCCATCGCCCTCTGGTCGCGCGCGGTTCTTGAATTCTTCGGGCACGAATGGCCCGCCCGCAATCTCATCGGTCGGCTGCTCTGACCCCGGGCCGCCCGCGACCGGGTTGCCGGTCATATAGGCGCGATAGTTGATGTCGACGCCCAGATCGTGATGCACCTCGACCCCTGCGGTCGACGGCACGCGCGAGAACATATCCCCCCAGCCGTCATAGCAGGCGGCGGGGTTGGTGCTGCGGGTGGAATGGCCATCATTCCATTCCTTGCCGGTGATCCTGGCGCCGATCTGATAGGCCATGATCGAGCCGTCGTGCGTCAGATCGCCCAGGGGAAAGCCATTGGGCTTGAAGCCCCCCGACCCGGTGCAAAGG
>JBATAV010000657.1:0-8292 GCA_049662025.1 Paracoccaceae bacterium
CACCTCGAACGGCTGCGGACCGGGCGGCTGCCCCGTTCCGGTCTTGCACGCCACATCCCCGGCCAGGTTCTTGGCGCCGCGTAGCAGGTTCTGACCGTGTTCGGCACGGGTAGCCGCGATCACCTCAGAATTGGTCATCGCGTTCTGCCTCCATTGCCAATTCTGCTGATGCGCCCGGCTCATGTGGTTGAACGGGTATTTCTGCCAACCCTCACCGGCGAACCGGCGGTCGGGGCCCGTATCAGCAGCCGGGTCGGAAGCCGAGTCTGGCGTTTCACCGGGCGGGTTGACGCCGAAGCTCGCTGCACAAAGCGTATGACCATTCCGGAAAGCCTGTTGCATCAGGTGCAACTGCTTGCCCGGCGACATCGTCATTCTGGACAACCTCGGCAGTCACAAGGCCCCCGCCATCCGCAGCGCCATCAGGGCCGCTGGCGCCCATCTGCTCTACCTCCCGGCCTATTCGCCAGACCTCAACCCGATTGAGCGGGTCTTTGCCAAGCTGAAACACCTGCTCAGAAAAGCCGCCGAACGCAGCGAGGAAACCAACTGGCGTAGGATTGGAACCCTCCTCAACCAGTTCTCGTCGCAAGAGTGCGAGAATTACCTCAGAAACTCAGGCTATGGTTCCGCATAGACTCATCCCGCTCTTGATCATCTTGCGGCGCGGGCTGTGGCGGCACCTGTGCCCAGTTCGATGATTTCGGCCGTGATGGCCTCTTGCCGCACACGGCGCAGGGTGGCCTGAAACGTCTCCAGTTCGCGCGCAATCTGGCTGCCTGCTGCGGTCATGGCCTCCATCCGCGCATCGTTTTCTGCGGCAAAGGCGTGCAGTGCGGCCTTGCAGACCTGCGCGTTGAAGTAATCTTGCCCCAGCGCGGCAATCAGGGTGCCCTCGGGCAACTGCATCAGCGGGCGCTCTGCTGTGGCAGGCGGAAGATCGGCTAGATCAATCGGGAACAATCGCCGCCTGACAACGGCGGGGTGCCCTGCATCCAAGCCGGTGAAAATCACATCAAGGCTGTCGATGCGCCTTTTGGCCACGGCGTGATAGATCGCTGTCGTGATCTGGTCGGCCAGTTTAGGGATGCCGGGCGTGTGCGAGGGCAAGGTGGCCGTCCAATACGGCTTCAGGCCGCGCGCGGCGGCTATCGACAGCCCCCGCGTGCCGATGAGAAACAGGCAGGCCGGACCTGCGCCTATGCTTTGCAGGACACGTTCGCTGAACGCACCTGCAAAACCCTGTTCCGCGCAAAAGACAAGCAGGCCCGTCTTGCTGCCACCGCCGTCGCGGCTTGCTGCGGATGGTGCCATGCCTTGCCCAAGGACGCTCGACATGGCCGCCGCAATGGTCGCGGCATAGCTGTCGACTGCAATGACCTGGGTGCGGGCCATGTGCGCGCGGGCGGCGGCGATGCCTTTCATGGCATTCACCACCGCGCCAAGCTGGCGGATGCCGTCGATCCGGGCAGTGATGTCGGCCAGCCGTTCGGTCATGGGCTGGCCGGTGCGGCGGCATCTTTGGGGACCACTGCGTTGTCGTCGGAAAGGGAAGCCGCGAACCGGGTCAGCGCCGCCATCAGTGTCTCACGCATCGTCGGATCAAGCTCTCCCGTCTTGTCTATTGCGATCAGCGTCTCGGCCGCGTCTTTGCCCAGCATCGCGGGCAGGGCGGCACGAAATGCCGCCACCGCCGTCAGCGGCAAGGCATCCAGCAGCCCCGTCTGCAGGGCAAGCATCAGCGCCACCTCATCGGCCAGCCGGAACGGCGCATGCTGGGGCTGGCGCAGGATTTCCCTGATACGCGCCCCGCGCGTCAGTTGCTGGCGCACCCGGCCATCGGGCATGCCGCCAAAGCGGGTGAACACCTCCAGTTCCAGAAACTGAGCGTAGTCAAGCCGCAGCGTGCCTGCGGCCTTTCGCAACAATGGGGCCTGGGTCTTGCCGCCGACACGACTGACGCTAAGGCCCACATCCACCGCCGGTTTCTGGCCCTGATGGAACAGCGCCGCATCCAGCACGAGCTGCCCGTCGGTGATCGAGATCAGGTTGGTCGGGATATAGGCCGACAGGTTGCCTGAATCCGTCTCGGCAATCGGCAGGGCGGTCAGTGACCCAGCCCCGCGCACCTTCGACAGCTTGGCCGCGCGTTCCAAGAGGCGAGCATGGATATAGAATACATCGCCCGGATAAGCCTCGCGCCCCGGCGATTGGCGGGTCAGAAGGGCAATTTCGCGGTGGGTAGCGGCGTGTTTCGACAAATCGTCAATAACGATCAGCGCGTGCTGGCCCTTGTCGCGGAAATATTCGGCCATCGTCATGCCCGCATAGGGGGCGATCCATTGCAGACCGGGCGCCGAGGCAGCACCCGCAACCAGCACGATGCAGCGCTCAAACGCCCCCCGCGCTTGCAGCGCGTCAATTGCACGCCGCACGCCGGAGGTCTTTTGCCCCACCGCGACATAGATGCAGATCATGTCGCTGTGCGCTTGGGCAATCATCGTGTCGATGGCCAGCGTGGTCTTGCCGGTGGAGTGATCGCCGACGATCAATTCGCGCTGGCCCCGGCCAAGCGCGAACAGTGTGTCCACCACGACAACCCCGGTCTGCACCGGCTCGGTCACCAGATCGCGTTCGATAATGGAAGGCGCGGGCCGCTCAATCGGCATACGGGCGATTGCATCGACCGGCCCCTTGCCGTCAAGCGGGCGGCCCAGCGGGTCGACGATCCGCCCCAGCAGCGCCACGCCGACTGGGACGTTCACGACTTCGCCGGTGCCAAAGACTGCATCGCCTGCCACTACATCGGTGGCGGCGTCCAGCATCACGCAGCCGATCAGATCGGGGTCCAGCACCCTGGCAAAGCCGACCTGACCGCCCGCAAAGCGCAGCACCTCATCCAGCCGCACGTCGCGCAGGCCCGAGATCATCGCGATGCCGTCGCCAATCTCTTCCACTCGGCCCCGGTGTTCGGCGCGTGGCCCCAAGGCTGCGTGATTCAGCGCCTCTCTTGTGGTGGCAACCCAGTTGAAGGTATTAGGAGGCATCGTTTATCGCCTTCCCGATCTGCACCAGATCCGCCTGCCAGCTGTTGTGCAAAACGAAATGCGGGCTGCGCAGCTCCAGTCCGGCAATCAGCTCGGGATCGGTGACGAACCGCAGTTCCGGCGTGCCGCCAAGGGCCGTCTTGACCGCCTTGTCGATCGTCTTGCGCTCGGCGCTGGAATCTGTGGCCGTAACGATTTCAATGCCCTTGGGGTCGTCCACCAGCGCCGCGCGGTCAGCTTCGGGCATCTTTGCGATGGCCTCGACAAGCTGATGCAGAAAGGTGGTCTGAACTGCGGGGCTGCTCAGCCGCTCCAAAAGTTTCGCCGCGATTGTCATCGACAGGTCCGAGGCCTGCGCCGCATTGGCCTTGCGCGCAGCCTCGGCGTTCTTGTCGATACTGGTCTTTGCGGCGGCCAACATCGCGTCGGCCTTGGCGCGGGCCTCGGCAAGGGTGGCCTTGGTCGCGCGCTCTGCCTCTCTCTTCGTCGCTGCAAGGGCAGCGCTGCGCTCTGTTTCCATGCCCGTCCGGGCCTTTGACACCTCGGCCAGCGCCGCATCGGCCTTGGCTTGTGTCGCCTTTGCTGCCTTGATCACCTTTTCAGTGGTCTCTTGCCGTCTGGCAATTGCGGCCGCAACCGGGCGCCAGAAAACGCGGCTCAAAAGCCAGACGAGGATTAGGACGTTGACCGCCTGCAGCCCCAGCCCCCAGAAATCGATTGTCATTGGATCAGACCAGCAGAGGGTTGGCGAAGAGGAGCAAAAGCGCGATCACCAGACAATAGATCGCCGTTGTCTCGATCATCGCAAGGCCCACGAACAGCGTGCGGGAAATCGTGTTCGCGGCCTCCGGCTGACGCGCGATAGCGTCCATCGCGGCGGCTACCGCGCGGCCCTCTGCCAAGGCCGGACCAAGCGCACCGAAAGCCACGGCAAAGGCCGCGCAAACGATGCTGGCGAGTCTCAGATAGTCCATCAAGTGTCCTTTTTCGTGGGGGAAGGTGTGGGTTCTGCCTCGGCTGGTGCAGGCTTGCCGTCCTCGACCGTGGCTGTGATGAACACCATCGCCAGAACCGCAAATATGTAGGCCTGCACCAGACCCGTCAGCAGATCGAGCGCCATCAGCGGGATCGGCACCAAAAGCCCCGCCAGTGAGGCGACGATGCCGATGACGAAAACCCCGCTCATCACATTGCCGAACAGGCGCACGAACATCGAGAAAACGCGGGTGATGCTTTCCAACATGTTCAGCGGGATCATTACCGGGTTGGGCGCTGCAAAGGATTTCAGATAGCCGCGTAGGCCACCGCTGCGCACACCGAACCAGATGACCGACAGAAAAACCAAGGCGGCAAGCGCTGCATCGGTTTCAAGCTGCGCCGTCGGCGGGGCAACTCCGGGGATGAGGGAGGACCAGTTCGCGACAAGGATGAACAGGAACAACGTGCCAATGAACCCTCGATAGGGGGCAGGTTTCGCCCCTGTCGTCTCGACGATTTGCGTATCAAGTGCGGCGACGATCAGTTCCAGCGCCGCCTGGCGTTTGCCCGGAACCAGTGCAAGCCGCCGGGTCAGCAACACCCCGCCCAGCACCAGCACCGCCATGATCGCCCAGGTTGTCACCACGGCCTGCGTGATGGGCACCGGCCCGATGGTGAACAGCACGATTGAGGATAGGGGCGAATTCATGCGCCCAGCCCTTGGGGTTGGCGCAGCAGCAGCGCCTTGGCGCACAGGACCCCGCCAAGGGCCACCAAAAGGGCGAGCCCGCCCGCCAGCACAGCCAGATAAAGCCCCGCCCCGAGCACCGCCAGCCGCCCGAACGTCAGCGCCACAGCATGCAGTGGCGGGCCGCCGCTCACAATCAGGTCGGTCGTTTTGCGCAGCGCTTGGAAGTAGGCGTATCCCAGCAGCATCCCGCCAAGGAAACACACGGCAAGCATGACGGGCAAAGGCACAGTCGCAAGATCAATCATCGCGCGTTCATCCATTTCCAGGCGGTCCAACCGCCGATACACAGCCCCAGCAACATCAAAGGCGCAGTCCAGAAGATGCCGCTTACAAGCCGCGCATCCAGCCAGCGGCCAAGGAACAAACCGCCAAGTGTTGGCGCCACGAAGATCCACCCCAGCACACCGATTTGTGCCAAGCGGCGACCGACGGACATATCACCCTCGCGCAACCAGCGATCCCGCCTTTCGCGGCGAAGGCGGGTTTCCACGATCATCGGGTCATCCTGAAGATCGGGGGGCGGATCGGGGAGGGGGTCAGGCATCATCGGAACTCCCCTGCATTTGCGCCGGTTTGCAATCGGCTGACCATGCGCCGGATGGCGTTCAGCTGAAGCTGCACGGTCTCGACCCGGTCAACCCTTTCCTCTTCTGCATCGGACTGGAACCGGGCCAGCACGTCGCGGTCCAGCGTGGTCAGATCATCTCCCGCCACCGCCTCGCGCGTGGCGATGGCAACGATGGCGCCCTCGACCACCGTCATAACCCCGCCGCGCAGGGCGCAGAACCTCTGTTGCTCTGCTCGCCGCCAACTGACGATGGAGATGGAAAGCGCAGTCAGGAACGGCGCGTGTCCGGCCAAGATGCCGAAACTTCCGCTGGCGTCTTCGGCGCGCAGGCTGTTGATGTCCTCATCCACCACGACCGACAGGGGGGTAACGATCCGCAGCCTCATGCCGCCACCTCGGGGGATGCGGCTGCGGCTGCGGGCACGAATGCGTCTGACGGCGTTGCCCCGACGTCTTTCTTGCGCGCATCCTCCAGCGTGCCCACCATGTAGAGTGAACTCTCCGACCATTCATCGGCCTCGCCGTCCAGAATGGCGCGGCATCCGGCCAGGGTGTCGGCCAGGGACACGCTGGCGCCGGGCGTTCCGGTAAAGGCCTCAGTCACCATGAAGGGTTGGGTCAGGAACCGCTGCAACCGCCGGGCGCGTTTCACGATCAGCCGGTCGGCGGCGCCCAACTCCTCGACCCCCATAAGCGAGATGATGTCACTCAGCTCGCGGAACCGCGCCAGGGCTTGCCGGACAGCCTCGGCGGTCTTGTAGTGCGTGTCCCCTACCACCAGCGGATCCAGCAGCATCGAGGATGAGGCAAGCGGGTCGATGGCTGGATAGAACCCTTCGGCCGCCTGCGCGCGGCTCAAAACGATCACGCAATCCATGTGGCTGGAAATCGTGGTGACCGCAGGGTCGGTGAAATCGTCGGCGGGCACATAGACCGCCTGAATGGCTGTCACCGCAGACCCCGCCACAGAGGCGATACGTTCCTGCAGGCCCGCCACTTCGGTCGCCAACGTTGGCTGGTAACCGACGCGCGACGGCAGGCGCCGCAGCAGGCTCGACACTTCGGCCCCCGCCTGGACAAAGCGGAATACGTTATCCATCAACAGCAGCACGTTCTTGTGCTTTTGATCGCGGAAGTATTCGGAGATCGTCAGCGCGGTCAGCGGTGCCCGCCAACGCGCGCCGGGCGGCTCATTCATCTGACCATAGACCAGTACGGTGCGTTTCAGCACGCCGGATCCTTTCATCTCGGTCAGCAGCTCATGCCCCTCGCGCGACCGCTCGCCCACGCCGGCAAAGACCGAGATGCCTTCGTATTTCTCGACCATGGCCCGGATCAGCTCCATCACCAGAACCGTCTTGCCGACACCGGCACCACCAAACATCGCGGCTTTGCCGCCCTGCGCCATCGGCGTCAGCAGGTCGATCACCTTGATTCCGGTCTCGAACACATCCGTGGTGCGGGTCTGCGCATTCAGGGACGGCGGGGCCGCATGGATCGACCGGCGGGGCGTATCGTCGGGTAGCGCGGGTCCATCATCCTGCGGATTGCCCACGACATCCAAAAGCCGCCCCAGCACTGCATCGCCCACTGGCACGGCAACCGGGCCGTCCATGGCGCGAACGCTGACGCCCCGCGCCAGCCCCGCCGTGGATTGAAAAGCAACAGCCCGCAGCGTGGTCAGATCAAGGTGGCTGTGAACCTCAAGGATCAGCGGCGTCGGCCTGTCCCACTCCACCACAAGGGCGGAATTGAGCTCCGGCAGATCGTCGCGCGCAAAGACGACATCCACGACCGCACCCCTGACGGCTTGGACAATGCCGACGGGCACACTGTTGACGGGCACCGTTGCGGCTGTCAGGTGCTTTTCGGGTTTACGCATACGTTCACGACCCTTCGGGCCAAGGGTGCGGCCAGTGTTATCGTGCAATTCTACGACCTGACATGCGAACCGGCACTGATCTGTGTCAGCTCGGCGACTTGGCGCCGGCACTTCGGCAACCTGGAAAAGGCCGTCAGCACGCTACCCCGGATCAGTGCTGGGTGTTTCTCGCGCACCAACGCGGGCAAATCACTGTTGGGCTCCTCCAGGACAGCTTCGATCCGCTTGATGTGACCGATCCCCTTCGGAAAAACATGGCCATATACATAGAGCACCGAACGCAGCGCATTCACAAGTTCGGTGCGCTGATGGAGGAGGCGTTCCCGGGCCCCGAACGACACAGCGCAGGCCTGCTGTTCTTCCGTCTTCGGCTCGACAAAACGCATCTCCAGGCGCTGTGCCGCAACGACGATGGCCTCGGCATCAGTCGTATCGTTTTTCTGCCGTTTCACAAACGGGCGAACATATTGCGGTGCGATCAGCCTTACAGCATGACCAACCCTGAACATCTCCCGAGCCTAGTAACTTGCGTTACCGCAAGCCTCCATCACGACGACACTGGACGGCTGGTTCGACATGAACTGCCGAAACTGCCGCCGAGCCAATTTTTTCCGGAATTTCAGATGCCCTACCATCGTGGCGCAGTGGAGCGGCTCTGTTGATGGCGTGGATGCTCCCTCCTGACGGCATCGCAATGTGCCAATGTGATGATTGTTGAAGCCATCACAGAAGGAGAGGACATCCATGTCGGAAGTTACCATCATCGGCATTGACCTTGCAAAGCGCGTTTTCCAGGTTCAAGGCGCGCGCGACGATGGGTCTGTCGTGTTTCGCAAGAAGCTTTCGCGGGGCCAAGTATTGGCGTTCTTTGCCCAGCAACCCAACTGCATTGTCGCCATCGTAGCTTGCGCCACGGCCCATGGATGGGGACGCGAACTCGAGAAGCTTGGGCACTCCGTGCGCTTGATCCCGCCGGTCTATGTGAAGCCATTCGTCAGGCGGCAGAAGAATGATACCGCGGATGCTGAGGCCATCGTCGAGGTATCGAGACGTTTGCGCAGCAATC